>JAITQG010000005.1 GCA_031289015.1 Lactobacillaceae bacterium | reverse complement strand
CCATTTTCCAGATTCTTTAATTGTTACCGCTAAGCCTGCGTATGCTACTAGTTGTCGCGAAGTGCTGAATCTACGAACATCTCCGAGTTCGGCGATTAGGCGAACAGCAGTATTGATTTTAACGCCTGGCAAAGAAAGATAAATATCTAATTCTTCAAGGTTGTCTGCTAGTTTTGCCATTTTATCAATCTGCTTATCTTTCAACTCAATGAGCTCTAAGATACGCTGTGCTAACTCGCGCATTTGTTGAGTGTTATCAGACGCTGCTGGGCTAGCAGGAAAAGAAACATGGGCTGCATCCCACAATTTGTGGGCGTAGGCTATTGATTGTTTTCCAAGATTTTTTGCAGTTAGCGAATTGATAATATCTGCGAGCTCATTTATATCTTTAGTTTTGACCAACGAAGAATGTGGAAACATAGCGATAATACGCCAAATCCATTCACTGTCAGTTTTAGAAAACCTTGATTGAAATGTTGGGAAAACAATCTGTAACAGTCGATGCGCCCTGTTTTTTTCACGTTTCAAATCTTCTGCCAACTGATTGTAGCGATGTGACATATCTTTTAATTCGCGATAAATGGGGTCTGACTGATACAGATTTAGATAATCTTTTAGCTTCGCTGAAGAAGCTAACATACGAGCGTCGGATTTATCAGTTTTGATGAATCGTTCATCGTCTATTTCACGTGCAATTCGCTGATGTGCGACTTTAGGACTAAGTAGTTGATACTGGAATCCTTTAGACAACATGAACGTCTCTACACGGCGAGAATAAACGCCTGTAGCTTCAAAAGTAAACAATGGAGTATCCAGTGATTTAACTTGGTTATCAAGCTCTTTAAATCCGATAACGTCCAATGAGATGGAAAACTCTTTGCGCAATGTTTGGTCTTCAAAAATTGCGACAGCTGCGGAATCACGACTGATATCCATACCAATAAAATTTGTCATAATACTTAACCTTTCTGAAGATTCACTTGACGATAATACTTTAGGTTTCAAAAACACGGGCTCATGGCCAAACATACTGAGATCAAACTTATTATCAAAACCAAGCGAAGTTGCTAATTTACCTCTCAACCTAAAATGGCTACGGCACCAAGTTCAGCATATCTTCGCTACCACTTTAACAAAAAAGTGGTAGATAAAGCTCCCGTCAGAACTTCATCTACCATTAACCTTAGTATGTTTACCTCGCTCTTCCCACCACTACGCCAGCAATGCTCCGCCCCTTCCCCCACCAAACCCAAGACCGTCCTCCAGTCGCTTTAGCTCCTTCCAGACCTAAAACTTCAGCTTTATTACGCCAATTTTAAATATCAAATACTATTTAGTTAAAAACATCCAGATTAGCTCTGCCCTATGTTTTGAAATTCGGCGGGTTTTGGGGCTCGGAGCGATCAATTTGTGGGAAAAGCAAGGGTGGCCGAATATGGGGAACCGGCGCCCGATATTCAGACCCACAACGGGCATGGCGCAGGGCCGCTCGCGGACCTTTCCCCATATTTGCGCCACCCGTTTCCCACGAAATTTATCTTTGCCGGAGAGCCCCAGCCGGCCCAAATTTTACAACAATTTGCCGCTGCAAGCGGCAACCAGCAGTCCACCGCAAACAAACGCAAACAAAAAACTCGCCCAGATAAGCGAGTTCTCAAAATTAGTCATTTCGTGTATTACCGTGTTGGTCATGAATGGCCACGATTTTTGCATTATCCGGCCGACCAGTACCAGTATATGGCTTAGCATCATCAAACAAGACACCTTCCTTAGCCCACCAGTCACGCAATCCTTCACGATTAGCATCAAAGCGCGGTGGCATTGCAAACGTCGTACCCAGGTTTTCAACTGACTCATCTAAAGTAAACCCAGGATTTGTCGTGGCGACTTCGACACGATTGCCACCCGGTTCAATGAAGTAGATTGAATTGAAATAGCCACGGTCGATGTAAACTTCGCGCTTCCAACCACGTTCTTCAGCGCGCGCCCACAAATAATCCAAATCCTTGGCTGATTCAACTGATAAGGCGAAATGATCAGTTGAACCCTTACCAAATTTTGATTCAGGCGCATCTGCCGCCGTCTGATACAGATAAATTGCTTGTGGTCCATCGAGGTTAATCGCATTGCCCTTAACCACAACACCATATTTACCAAACATGTCTTCAAAGAAATTAGCCGTGGCATTTAAATCAGGGACATGTAATTCAGCTCCAATTACACCAGTGATTTGCTTTTCACCAGGGATTTCTGACATATAATTGATGTGCCAATCAAATAATTGGGCATCAACTTCCTTGAGCTCCAATGGGATTTCATCAAAGTCTTGCGTATGGATGATTCCACGCGCATCCACTTCAACTGGTAAATCAAAACTAGCTAACCGTTCTTGCCAATATGCTGTGGTTCCGCGTGGAATACCAAAGTGGATGCCTGAGAAGAACATTTTTCCGTCGAGGCGCTCACGGTCTAACATTTGATGTGGGAAGAACGTCACAACCGTTCCCGGCGTCCCCATGAAATCGCCATAATAAACGTGGCGCATGTGTGGGTTGGCTTGGTTGATTGAATTTTTAATCAAACGCATACCCATTACGTCAATATAGAAATGGGCGTTACGTTCAAAATTACCAGTTAATAATGAAATGTGATGTGTTTGCATGAGTTCGCTCCTCGTATCAGTTACTGGAATAAATTTGTTGTTAGATTTAATACCATTATTATAACTGCTTACAATTTGGAAATGAAATAATAAGTGGGTAAAAGCCTTTTCTTTTGCATTTGCATAGGGATGAGACGACAATGGTAGGTGAAATTAAACGAAAATGAGGCGATGAAAATGACAACTATGCAAGCAATCGTATTTGATGAATTTGGTGATACTGGCGTGTTTCACACAGCTAGTGTTGAGGTGCCTACAGTTGGCGCTGGGCAATTGTTGATTAAGCAACAAGCCATTGCCATGGATCCATTTGACGTGAAGTTCCGCGCTGGGGCTTTTGGTGGAGCTGCTACAGCCAACACAATTGGTGGGTCAACCATCGCTGGGATCGTTGAGGAAATTGGCGCTAATGTGACTGATTTTACGGTGGGTGAACGCGTTGTCGCCGTGCCGCACGCAGGTGGGTATGCTGAATATGCCGTAGTTGATGCAAGTCAAACGGGGCATTTGCCTGACAATGTCAACTTCACTGACGCAGCCGCTTTGGCCTTGGGTGGACAAACTGGTTATCAAGCTGTCGTTGATGCGTTGGATTTGCAAGCTGGTGAATCTGTCTTGGTGCATGGTGGTGCTGGGGCTGTTGGGTATGCGGCTTTGCAAACGGTTTTGTATCGGGGTGCCAGCAAGGTATATACGACTGCTTTGCCAACCGATATTGATTATTTGCATCAATTAAAAGCTGATATTCAAGTAATTGATTTCACCAAAGAAAAATTTACTGACGTGATTCCAGCTGATTCAGTCGATACAGTTGTTGAGATTATCGGTGGCAATAATGCGGTTGGCTCAATGCAAGTTTTGAAGGCAGGGGGTCGGATTGTTTCGACCGTGCCTTTGAATGATGAAGCCAAGGCCGCTCGCGATGCTAAGGGGATTACGGGTGACTACTACGTGATGCAATCAACGACGGCTGTGTTGACTGAATTGATGGCCCATTTAGGTCGTGGTGATTATAAAGTTGCTGTGGCGGATGTGCTGCCCTTTAACTTGGCTAATTTGGTTGCCGGGCACAAAATTGTTGAAACGCAGTCGGTTCGTGGGAAAGTTGTTTTGACCTTTTAATTTAACTTAATGAAGAACCACCAAGTTGGGGCGGTTCTTTTTAAGTGTGGATACGAAAAACTAGGAAACAATTGTAAAACGTGTTATCATACTCGTAAGTAACATACTCGTGAGTATGATATTTGCGAGTATGTTGTTTTTAGGAGGATGACTGAGATGGGATTTTTTGGTCGGGATACTGAATTAAAAAGTTTAAATAACATGTATCAAAGCGATAAATTTGAAATGGTCATTATCTATGGCCGGCGACGAGTTGGTAAGACGGCGTTAATTTCCGAATTCATCAAAGATAAACGGGCAATTTATTATCAAGCCCGCCAAGTTGACCGACGTGATAATTTAGAAGGTCTGACGCAAGCGATTAATCGTTTTAAAGGTCAAACAAGTAATACTGGCGGATTTAGTGACTTTGATGCCGTATTTCAAGAAATCAATGAATTAGCCCAGGATGAAAAATTAACCTTTGTGATTGATGAGTATCCGTATTTAGCAGAGTCTTATGCCGGGGTTAGTTCTATTTTACAAGCCAATATTGATCATTTATTGATTGATAATCCTAATTTGACCTTAGTTTTGTTGGGTTCATCAATGTCATTTATGGCTAAACAAGTGTTGGGTTATCAAAGCCCTATTTATGGACGTAAAACTGGCCAAATCCACTTGCAACCCTTTACGATTTTTGAGATGCAAGCCATCTTGAGTGAGGTGAGCAACGAAGAATTAGTCGCCTACTTTGGTATTCTGGGTGGAGTACCACATTATTTGAATATGATTGACCAAAAAGCTTCGATTGGTGAAAATATAGAGCGTCTCTTTTTACAACCGGCAGCACCTTTACTGGAAGAAACTTTGACTTTGTTAAAAGAAGAACTGCGTGATCCAGAAAAATATGCGTCGATCTTAAAAGCAATTGCTGGCGGCGCATCCAAGCCTAGTGAAATCATTCAAAAGTCCGGCATTGTTGCCAGTTCACTGGGGAAGTATTTAGAAAACTTGATTGAACTGGGGTTTGTTTCCAAAAAACTGCCGGTGACCGAGAAACCAACGTCACGTAAGACCTTGTATCAATTGGACGACCAACTATTCCGGTTCTATTATCGGTTTATCGATCCTGAAACGTCATTGATTGCGCTAGGCTTGACGGACAATTTGGCCGATGAGATGGTGAATCGTTTGCCAACTTACTTGGGGCACACGTTTGAGATTGTGATTTTTCAGTGGTTTGTCAAAGGTTTGCAAACCCACGAGCTAAAGTTTGCACCCAAGCAACTTGGTAGTTGGTGGGGCAGTGATCCAGCGACCAAACAACAAGAAGAATTGGATTTTGTGGCCATTACGCGAGATAACCAGACGATTACGGCCGAGAGTAAGTTTCGTGATAGCGGGTTGAATAATGGCATGATCGACAAGTTGGTTTATCGCACGAATTTGATTGGATTACCAAATCAGCAGATGTATTTCTTCACTAAGGATATGAGTGCAGAAATGCGGGGATATGCCCAAAGCAAGCAAGTTGAGGTTGTAGATTTAGCAACCCTTTTGGCTAAGTAATTAAACATATGGATAACACACTTGTAAGCGCATAATTTACAAGTGTGTTTTATTTCGGACTACGCTCATTAAATCATACAAAAATAATATCTACGCTACACGTTTAGTCACAAGCGTGTGGAAAATTTTTGGTACACTTAAGGTGACATAAACTAAATCAATATGGGAGAATACCATGCAAATACATAAATTTACAAAACGCTGCATTCGGGCATTGATGCTATTAGCTGTTGTTGTTGGTGGTGCAATTGCGCCAGCGGGCACAATCGTGGTGCCGTGGGTGCAGGCAGAGGTTAGCGCTGATGTTAGCGGTACTTGGGGGACCTGTGATTGGTCAGTAGTCAATAATGTGCTGACCATCAACGCGGGGACATTAGCGGATTCAACTGAAAAACATTCGGGTAATTGTTATCCGTGGAATAACGGTATACAAGGACAACATTATACAGACGTCATCATCAATGGCCCAGTTTATACCAATACTAATGCGGTGGGATTGTTCTACAATATGGATAAGATTACAGAAATCGTAGGGCTAAAAAATTTACATGTAGAAAATACCGAGAATTTTGCTGACATGTTTTACGCTTGTAAAAAATTGACATCATTAGATTTAACGCATTTTAATACGTCTAACGCAAAAAACATGTCTGAAATGTTTGGTCATTGCCAGGCAGCAACAAAGATAGATGTGTCATCTTTTGATACCAATAACGTAACTGATATGTATACAATGTTTCAATCAGATAATGCGTTGCTGAAGGTGGATGTAAGTTCTTTTGATACAACAAATGTTACAAATATGGGTGGCATGTTTTCTTCGTGTTATGCATTAACTAAATTAGACTTAAGTAATTTTGATACAAGTCATGTTACTTCGTGGGATTCTATGTTTGGTTGGGATCGATCACTTTGGCAATTAAAACTGGGACCAAACTTTAGCGTGATGGGCAATTTATCAGTGAATTATCTAGAAGCCCCTACTATTGGGACAGCCTTTGACAATTCACGTAAAGTTACCTCAACAAAGTGGCGTTCAGTTGGAGCTGGCACAGTACAAGCCCCAACAGGTCCGGAGCTAACAGTAGCCGAAATTCCCGCGTACCAAACTGCTGACAATGATAAAATTGGTTATACATACGTTTGGCAAGGGAATTTGGGGGATGCGATAGTTGCATATACCGTCCAATCAAGTTATACCATTACCATTCCAACATCAATTACGATTGCGTCACCGGATGAACCAGCCACGGGGACAGTTACTTTGAGCGCCAATCCTAAGTTACCATTTAATGCACGTTATATTAATGTTGGTACAATTTCAAGAAACGACAATGCTTGGGAATTGACTAATGAAAATGACCAAGTCGGTGCTGATTACACGTTGAAGTGTGGTAGCGATGTTTTATCCAATGGAACAAAAATGAAATTTGAAGCTGATGGCGAACAGAGCCAAGCACAATCAAAGACCATTGCCGCACAAATGACGGATGCAAATCATAAGTTCAAATATGCGGGCAGTTATCAAGATATTGTGACTTTCCAAATTACAACAAATGATGGGCTTGAGCACCTTAACTAGCCACTAATATAAATAACCTCCGGAAAACTTTCCAGAGGTTATTTGTTTGCTTAAAAATTTATGCTAATCCGAAATGGTAAACCGCTGTTGGATGAACTGGGGTTGTTCAATTTCATTCACGATACCCACCGCCAGATTGCCGGCTGTCACGTGACTTTTGCCTTCATCACTATAGATCAATTCGTTTTCAGAGATATGAATGGTTCCAGTCGCGGCCCCAGGGTTGTAGTTTTGTTGGGGTGATACGCCAGTCCATTGGACGTTGTCAGTTTCACGAAGGATATCGAGGGCCAAAACACCATAGCGTGGTTCAGCAATCCACGAGTCAGAGTTGGGTAATTCAGTTAGCAAATCAAACAGCAAATCACCGTTGATTGTGTACAATGAAGCAGCGCCGAGCATGAAGAAGACGCGTTTGTTTGATTCGCGGAACAGATGGAGCACGTGGGTGATGGCATCCAAAATCAAGTATGGCTTGGCGTGATCAGCAAAGGCATTGATCGTCACGTCAAATGGTGCTAAATCAGCCGCCGTCAACTCAAAAACATCGGCAGTTAAAAGCTGAGCCTCTGTGCCGAGTAAAGTTTTGGCTTTATCAGTGTTTCGAACGATGGCAGTGACATCATGCCCACGCTTGGTAGCCTCTTTGTAAACGGCCGCTCCGGTCATGCCGGTTGCACCAATAATTGCAATTTTCATGTGGATCCCCCTTGATGTGCGTGTAGTAACTTTACAGTAAGCATAGCAATTTTAAGCTTAAAGCACAAAGAAAACCGCTTTAAACCGCGATAATATGCTAGAATATTGATAGTAAATCTGAGTTGAAAGAATAAATTAATATGACAGAACATTATGTGTTGGTCGCTTTGCAAGGCTTATTGATTGTCGCCTTGATTGGGATGACGATTTTATATATTTTCCGCATGCGCGCCGATCGGACCAATCCGTTTGAGCGCTTTTGGACAGGGTTTGTGATTGGGTTGATTACTGATTTTGGTGACACAATCGGGATTGGGAGTTTTGCGACCACGACAACCTTGTTTAAAATGACTAAGTTTATGGATGATGACCGTAAATTGCCGGGTACGATGAATGCCGCCCACGCGATTCCGGTTTTCGTTGAAGCGTTGTTCTTCTTGACGTCGGTTAAGATTGAGCTAACGACATTAATCCCGATGACGTTGTCGGCGGTGATTGGTGCAACGGTCGGAACCCGGCTGACGGTGAATTGGCCGACGCGTAAAATTCAACGGGCCTTATCGGTTGCGTTGTCCATCGCGGCTCTCTTTATGTTGATTAAATTATTAACGAACCCAGGGCACGCCGAATCAATGGCCGTGCACGGGTTGCATGGTTGGTTGTTGGTCATTGGGTTGACGGTTAACTTCGCCTTGGGAATTTTGATGACGATGGGGCTTGGAAATTACACCCCAGAATTGATCTTCTTCTCACTAGCTGGCGTGAATCCATTGATTGCCTTCCCGGTGATGATGATGGATGCCGCCATGATTATGCTGACGGCGGCCATCAGTTTTGTCCGGACGGGACGGGTCGAATGGCGTGGCTTGCCAGGAATCGTGATTGGTGGAGTGATTGGGGTCGTTTTGGCCGCAAAATTGGTGACGGGCTTAAACATCACGGTGTTGAGCTACTTCATTGTTGTGATTGCCTTGTGGACAGCGTACGGATTGTTTAAAGACTCACAAAAACCTGAATTCAATAAATAAAACACGTACATGCTTGCATGTACGTGTTTTTTATACCTTGGTAAACAAAATGCGAAATATTTACTAAATAAATAAAGCGAAAATTGCAACCTATTATACTAGCGGGTTGTAATTTTTTTGTTAAAAGCGCATTGTATAGACTTTTAACAAGTAAATAAGATAGTAAAAATAAATGGTAAATAATTGCGCATTAAAATGTAAGCGGTTACAATAAAGCTATAAACTACGTGCTATTTGGATAGCAGTAAAGGAGTTTCCAATGACGAAGCAAGTTGATGTTCAAAATTTTCTACACGGTGGTGACTACAATCCTGATCAATGGTTGGATCGCCCAGACATTATCGATCACGATTTTGACCTATTTGAACAAGCCAGGATCAATAACTACACATTAGGCATTTTTTCATGGGCGACTTTAGAACCGGTCGAGGGTGAATTTGATTTTACTTGGCTGGATGAAATTTGGGAACGTATTGCCAAAACTGACGGTAAGGTAATTTTAGCCACACCGAGTGGAGCGCGCCCGCGTTGGTTGGCCGAGAAGTATCCAGAAGTCTTGCGGGTCAATGAGCGTGGTGAACGCAATTTATTTGGTGAGCGGCATAACCATTGTTATACCTCACCAATTTATCGTGAAAAGGTACGCATTATTAATACCAAGTTAGCTGAGCGTTACGGGGCTAAAGCCGAATTGATTTTGTGGCATATTTCAAACGAATTTGGCGGCCAATGTCACTGTGAATTGTGCCAAGGAGCGTTTCGCAAGTGGCTGCAAAACAAGTATCAAACCTTAGACAATTTGAATCAAAAATATTGGAATGGTTTTTGGGCACATACATACACGGATTGGAATCAAATCCACTCGCCATCGAGCTTGGGGGATGAAAATGTCTTGAGTTTAAATTTGGACTGGCGGCGCTTTGTGTCTGATCAAACGATTGATTTTTATGAAGCGGAGACAACACCACTCAAAGCGATAACGCCTAATATCCCGATTACGACAAACTTCATGGGTGGTAATCCGCCAGATTCACACGTCTTTTATGACTTGGATTATCACGAGTTCGCCAAACACATCGACGTAATCAGCTGGGATTCATACCCAAATTGGGCCAATGATTATGAATCAACGCAAGATTTAGCGATTAAAACGGCGTTGATGAATGATGTGATGCGGAGTTTGAAGCACAAAAATTATCTCATCATGGAAAGCACGCCAACCCAAGTTAATTGGCATCCAGTCAATCGAGCTAAGCGACCAGGCATGCATGAAATGGCTTGTCTACAAGAAGTGGCCCATGGCGCTGATGCGATTAATTATTTCCAACTGCATCAATCACGAGGGGCGTCAGAAATGTTTCATGGTGCCGTCATTACCCATAACTTAAGCAATCAAACCCGTGGTTTTCAAGATGTGGCCACCGTTGGTAAAGATTTGCAATTGATTGCCGCGGCTAAAGACACGACTTATCAAACGGCCAAGGTGGCCATTGTTTACGATTATGCTAATATGTGGGCACTAGATGATGCACGGGCGTATGCCAATGAGACGAAAAAGTATTGGCAAACGCTTCAACAACATTATCGCTATTTCTGGGAGCATGATATTCCTGTCGAGCTTGTGTCGGTCAAAGATGATTTGACGGCTTATGCTTTAGTCATTGATCCAATGCATTATTTAATGGCTGATGAATTTAGTCAAAAATTGCGCGCCTATGTTGAACAAGGCGGAACGTTGGTGGGCACGTATATTACAGGCGTGGTTGATGAAAATAATCTGGCCTATCTAGGTGGCTGGCCGACGAACTTGCAAGCAGTGTACGGGATAGCTTTTACTGAAACTGACATTTTGTATCCTACCCAAGCCAATCAATTGCTGTTTGGTGGTGAATCGTATGCGGTTACTGACTATTGTGATTTGTTGACCGTTACTACGGCAGAAGTGCAAGGGGTGTATGGCGCAGATTTTTACGCCGATACAGCCGCCATCACCAAAAATAACTATGGCACCGGTACGGCATATTATATCGCAGCCCGCACTGACAATGCCTTTTTGGATGATTTCTATGCACAAATCACTCAAACATTAACACTGACAGTACCATTGCCTTTGCAAAAAACGACCACCAATGTGTCAATTCAAGTGCGTGAAAACACGACAACGCGTTATTACTTTGTGATTAATTTTAGTTCAGAACCAGCCAAAGTACAGGTGCAACAAGAATTACAGGACTTGCTAGCAGCAACCACCCAATCAGCTGGTGAAATCCAACTTGGGGCATATGGCGTAAAAGTCTTTGCACAACCAATCAACCAATAATTAAGAGGTAAATCATGGAAAATCGTACAAAAGCGCAAAAAATCACCGAATGGATTGCCTTTGCGTTTGGAAATCTAGGTCATTCGGCTTTCTACGGGGCCTTAAGCACGTATTTTATCGTCTATGCCACCAGTGATATGTTCGTTGGCATTGAAAAAAATACCGCTAATAAATTAATTGGCCTGATTACAGCTTTAGTGGTGATTATTCGCCTGGCTGAAGTGGTGATCGATCCGATTTTGGGTAACATTGTTGATAATACCAAGAGCCGCTGGGGTAAATTCAAGCCGTGGCAAATTATCGGTTCAGTGGTCAGTTCGATTTTACTCGTCGTTATTTTCACGGGTATCTTTGGCTTGGCTAAGGTCAACTGGATTGCCTTTGCGATTGTCTTCACGATTGTCTTTGTCGTGTTTGACGTCTTCTATTCGCTCGCCGATGTATCGTATTGGGGCATGGTGCCCGCGATTAGTAATAACAGTAAGGAACGTGGGGTTTTCACCTCACTTGGTAGTTTGACGGGATCAATTGGTTGGAACGGCTTGGCGATTATTGTTGTGCCAATCACGGTTTACTTTACGTACCTTGCGACTGGTAAGCATGAGCAAGGTTCACAAGGATGGCTGGCCTTTGCGGTTATTATCGGGTTGCTGTCAATTCTATCGGCGCTCTCAGTTGTGTTAGGGACCAAAGAAAAGCATAATGTCATCCGAGATTCAGCCAAGGAAAAGACCACCATCAAAGACGTGTTTGTGGGCATTGCAAAAAACGACCAATTGTTGTGGATTAGCCTATCATATTTGATGTTTTCAGTTGCCTACGTGACGACCAATGGGGTTTTGTATTACCTGTTTAAGTTCGTCTTGGGTAAGCCCAATGAATTCTGGATTGCCGGGGTGGTCGCCACGATTGTCGGCTTCACGACTTCACCACTATATCCGATTTTAAACAAATTCATTTCACGTAAAGTGTTATTGACGATTGGGCAATGTGCCATGATTGTCGCCTACATTATTTTCATCACTGCACCGAGTCAGTTATTCATCACCATCGGATTAGTGTTATTCAATTTTTCATTCACGCAATTGGTGACCGTGTTATCACTGACGGATTCGATCGAGTATGGGCAATTGAAGAACGGTAATCGAAATGAAGCGGTTACCCTCACCATTCGACCAATGTTAGACAAAATTTCAGGAGCTTTCTCAAATGGAATTGTCGGTGGAATCGCACTGTTAGCTGGGATGACAGGAAGTGCTACGGCGGCGGATATGACGGCAAAGAATATCCATACATTTGATATCTTTGCGTTCTATATTCCATTGGGGATGGCGATTTTGTCACTCTTGACGTTCTTGTTTAAGGTTAAGATTAATGAAAAAATGCACGCAGAAATTGTCGAAGAGCTATCAGCCAAGTTAGAGGCCGAGGCGGTCGAGAAGCAGTAAGCATAATGAAAAATGCACGTACATGCCTGAATAGCATGTGCGTGCATTTTTGATGCTAGTCGTGGATTTACGCGTAATTCACTAGCATATGGGACTTTGCTCATAAAGTCGCAAAAATATCGTGGATTGATGCCTAGCAACTAGTTATTAGCTCAACTATTAATGGTTAAATTTAAAGTAGAGCAGTTTATAAACTTCACATAGGTTGGTGACACGAAATGAAAAAAAGGCGGTTATTAATGCATTTAGCGGCCGTGGCGACCTTGGTCTCACCAAGTTCAATTGCCATGGCTGATACATATTCTGATGGCAGTTGGACAAGTGGTTCAGGTGATATGAATGCGCAATATGCGGTGAAAGCTTCATACACCGTGGAAATTCCAGCATCGATTACGTTGCCAGCAAGTGGATATTCAACGCTTGATGATGGAAATGTCAAGATTCATGCTGGAGCACAAATTCCCACAGCAACTAGTATCAAGGTGAGTTTAAGTGCGAATCAACATTTTGCGGCGTACTTAGGCACTCAGCAAAGCCATAATGATGCAGTCGATTTTATGGTGAAAATGGATAACCAAAACCCATTGGCAGAAACTACTGATGCGGTGGTAGTGTTAGTGGCCAATGCCGAAACAGCACATGACACAGGGGCAACCACTAATTTAAACGTTGGCTTAGCACCAGATCAACAGAGCAAATATGCTGGTAGTTATGTTGGCCACGTGCAATTCACGGTGGGCACTTCAACTGCCAGTCCCATTGTCATGAATGAAGATGGGACCTTAGAGTTTGCGACAACCGTTGGTGGCGGTGGCAGTGCGCGCCAAGCCTTTGTGCTAAGCTATGGCGACATCCACACAATTACAGGTGTGAATGCAGATAGCACGGATACAAATGTGCTGTCCGGCGGAGGAAGTTGGCTACGGTCGCCTGGGCCAGATGGTAGCAGTGCTGGATTAATGGGGGCAGGGACGTTTGATTACTTCGGCTCTTTTGAATATGGTGGAGAAGCCGTCCGACCAGCCCTGTGGATTACCACGAATTAGTAAACTATGCCTACAAAAAAGCCTCGTGCGCTAATGCAACGAGGCTTTTGGTTAGTGTTTATGAAAAGAAAATCATGTCTTGTTGCATAGTACCAATGGCCCACTTCTTCTTACCACGCTTAACGACAATATATTGACCTTCCCACTTATCGGTTGGGTTAATAATCGCATCAACATCAGTAATTTGGACCCCGTTCACGCGAATGGCACCGTTAGTCACAGCTTCACGTGCGCGCGTCTTTGAAGTTTCCAAGCCAGCCGCAACCACTAAGTCCAATACGCTAATGGCTTGCCCAGTGATTTCAAAACCAGGTACGTTACCAGCCAAGGCGGCCACGTCAGCAACGCTTAATTCAGCGACGTCGGCATTGCCAAATAGCACACTTGAAACCTTTTCAGCAGTTGCAACAGCGTCTTGTCCGTGGACAAAGGCTGTGACTTCAGTGGCCAAACGCTTTTGGGCAGTTCGCGCGGCAGCGTCAGTGGCCATTTCAGCCAACAAACCGGTGATTTCTTCCTTAGACAAGAAAGTAAAGAAGTTCAACATTTTTTCAACGTCAGCATCAGCCGTGTTCAACCAGAATTGGTAGAACTCAAATGGCGTGGTCTTGGCTGGATCCAACCAAACTGCACCACCTTCTGTTTTACCAAATTTAGTGCCATCAGCCTTCAACAACAAAGGCACGGTCAAACCAAAGGCCGGTGCGTCATTACCTTCGAGACGATGAATCAAATCGATCCCACTCGTGACGTTTCCCCATTGATCAGAACCACCAATTTGCAAGCGGACATTTTCACGCTTCCATAATTCATGGAAATCAACGGCTTGCAAGATTTGGTAGGTGAATTCCGTAAATGAAATCCCAGCTTCCAAACGCGAGGCCACAACATCCTTAGCCAACATAACGTTGATGGGGAAGAGCTTGCCGTAATCACGCAAGAAATCAACGAGGGTAAGCTTCCCCAACCAGTCGTTGTTGTTGACCAACGTAAAGCCGTCGCGCCCAAATAACTTAGCGAGTTGGGCCGTTAATTTAGTCACGTTGTTGTCCAATGCGGCTTGATCCAGCAGTTGGCGTTCTTGCTTTTTACCAGATGGATCACCGATGGAACCCGTGGCTCCACCGACGACGATGGTAGGCCGGACGCCAGCAGTTTGGAAACGCTTGAGAATCATAAATGGCACCAAATGCCCCACGTGCATCGAGTCACCAGTTGGATCAATTCCAACATAGGCGCCCATTTTTTCCTTGGCCATGGTGTCGCGCAAACCTTGTTCGTCAGTTTGTTGGTTAATGGCACCACGCCACGCTAGTTCTTGTAAAATATCTTCAGTCATTGTCTTACTCCTCATAACAAAAATAAAAAGCACCCCAAATCTTGTTTGATTAGGGTGCTTATTCAACACGGTACCACCTAAATTACTATCCCTATGATAGTCGCTTAGCATCCGGTAGCGGCGGATCACCCGGTTATCAAGGTGTACGTGAGTGTATTTCGATCAATGGAATTGTACGTCTTACAGCTGCCGACGTATCTCTTTTGGTCCACCATTTGCTCTACTGAATCACAGATAACACAATGAGTATACCATGTTGCAAGCGCGCATTCCAGAACTACCTTGCAGATAAATTGTGAAAATGGATAAAATCACTTTTGTTTTGTTAGTGATTCGAGTAAAATGTAGCACAAGTAATAAATTATGATTAGGGTCAGATTGGCATAATCAACAGAGGAGAACGTGCATGGCAGAAGAACAAACTCAGTTAAATCGCTCGTTAACATCAAATCAAATGCAGATGATTGCCCTTGGCGGCACCATCGGCGTGGGTCTTTTCATGGGTTCCACCTCAACCATCAAGTGGACCGGCCCTTCAGTTTTGTTGGCGTATGCGTTTGCCGGACTGATTTTGTATCTAGTCATGCGTGCGTTGGGCGAAATCGTTTACATCAACCCATCGACGGGCTCATTTGCGGATTATGCGACAAACTACATTCATCCCTTGGCCGGGTGGTTGACGGCCTGGAGCAATATTTTCCAATTTATTGCCGTGGGAATTAGTGAAGTGATCGCGGTTGGAGCCTATCTGAATTTCTGGTGGCCGGGGATTCCTGATTGGGTGACCGCCGTGGTTGTGATGTCCTTGTTGGCTTTGGCAAACCTCACTTCGGTCAAAGCATATGGAACTTTGGAGTTTTATTTTGCCCTCATCAAAGTGGCGACCATCGTCTTGATGATTGTCGTTGGCGTTGCGGTCATCTTCTTTGGCCTGGGAAATAACTGGCATGCCATTGGAATCAGCAATCTATGGAGTCATGGTGGCTTCTTTACTGGCGGGGTCAAAGGCTTTATCTTTGCCTTGGCCATTGTAGTTGGGTCATATCAAGGCATTGAGTTGATTGGAATTGCGGCTGGTGAAGCCAAAGACCCGCAAGAATCAATTGTCAGGGCCGTTAAATCTGTTGTTTGGCGGATTTTGATTTTCTACATTGGGGCGATTTTTGTCATCGTGACGATTTTTCCATGGAATGAATTGAAGTCACTGGGCTCACCGTTTGTTGAAACTTTCTCGAAGGTCGGGATTGCTGGGGCGGCTGGGATTATCAATTTCGTCGTCTTGACGGCCGCGATGTCTGGGGCGAACTCTGGAATTTATTCAGCGAGCCGCTTCTTGTACAAGCTATCAATGGACGGTAAGATTCCAAAGTTTTGGGCAAAGATGTCGAGCCACAAGGTTCCTTATATCGCAATTTTGTCGATTTCAATCGGCATTTTGATTGGGACGATTATGAATTCAGTTTTGGTTTCGGTTTCAGCTTCAGGGGCGGATATTTTCACGATTGTGTACAGTTCAAGCGTGTTGCCAGGGATGGTGCCTTGGTTTGTGATTTTGTTGAGTGAGTTGCGTTTCCGGCGTGCGAATTTGGAGTTGATCAAGCATCATCCATTCACAATGCCGTTATATCCATACACAAATTATTTTGCTTTGATTGCGATGACGATTATTCTTGGGTTTATGTTTGTAAATCCAGACACCCGTATTTCGGTTTCGGTCGGCGTTGTGTATTTAGCCATTATGACGGCGGTATTCTTTATTCAAGATCGTAAGCATAAACAACAACAATAAGCTTTGGAGACCGGGTAAACTGGTCTTCTTTTTTATGTAGGCGCTAAAGTTATTAAAATTTAAGTTCAAATCAGCCACGATTAAGGTTAACCCCGTATACTAAATTGAAAGAATGATAAAAGGGTGATCGTGATGCTGAGTCGAAAAGATAAAATCAAACCAAAACACAAGCGCAAGTGGGTGGTCGCTATTTTTGTGATCATGTTTTTAGGCGTTTTGGGGTTTGCGGGATTCCAAGTGTATACACGCGTGCCAGCTGTTTATACGCAAGTGAACAATTTGTTTAAACAGGTCCAACACCCCAAAGCAACGTTGGATGAAACCAGTGAGCTAACTAAGCTGTGGCAAAAAGACTTGGCAACGACAGCGTCACCTGTGGCCATTGCGGTATTTGACAACAAAACCGGCATTACCACCACCTATACGAATGACAAAAATACGAAATATTATATGGCAAGCACCGTTAAAGTTTCAATTTTAGCGGGGTTATTGTATCAAAAAACACTGGACAATGAAGATTTGTCTGATTACGAAGCTAGTTTAGCCCAAAACATGATTGAAAACAGTGATAATGATGCGGCGACTGCGCTCTTGGAAGCAGAAGGTGGTCGCACAAAGCAAGCTGCTTTATTTGATTATTTGGAAATGGCCAAGACCAAAATGCCGCCTGATTCTTGGGGTTATACGACGACTACGCCAGCTGATCAATTAAAGTTGTTAAATGCAATTTATTATCCCAATGAACTGTTGGCGACGGATTCACGTGAGTATATTGCGGATTTGATGGGAAATGTAGCAGATAGCCAAGCGTGGGGCATTAGCGCTGGCGCTACGGCGGATACAGATGTCCAAATCAAAAATGGCTGGCTTGAGGATGATGCTGGCTGGATTATTAACTCCATGGGGCATATCAAGAATGACCAAGCTGATTACACGATTGCGGTGTTTACCAATCAAAATGAAACTGAGGATACTGGGATTGATACGATAGAACAATTGGCGCAAACCACTTTTACTTACTTAAATGTCAATTAGGGGTTGTACTTCGTGTTAAATTTGGTATGATTAGCCATACAAATACGCATTCTGGGGGACTATCAGATGACTGAAACGACGGCAGCACCACTATTGAGTGATTTATTAGAAGCCTTTATCGACGGCTACGAATCAGCTGGCTTTCCACAAGCGACGTTGGCTAATGCTTCGGCCATTTTGATGGAAAACGTGGCCGATATTAATTGGGCTGGATTCTACTTGTATGATGAAAAAATTAATGAGTTAATCTTAGGCCCTTTCCAAGGCAAAATCGCCACCGTGCATATCAAACCAGAAAATGGGGTGGTCGGCGCAGCGTTTACGAAGCAAGCCACGTTGGTAATCGCAAATGTGCATGAGTTCCCAGGCCACATCGCATGTGATATTGCATCCAATGCGGAAATTGTGATTCCAATCACGCGAGCTGATGGCACCAAGGTTGGTGTGCTAGACATTGATTCAACAAAATTAGCGCGGTTTAGCGACCAAGATCAGCATGATTTAGAACATTTTGTGGATACGCTACTGAAATATATTTAATTACAAAAAGAGGTGCATTAACACCTCTTTTTTGTTCCGCTGCCCACCATATTAAGAATCTCCAAGTAATTTGCTGGTATGTCTAGGAAAGATAGCCACTGCCCTGCTAAATCCGTATAATAGAATCTATAAACTTTGAGGGAGAAATAATTATGATTACAGCGTTTAGCGTGCTGGAAATAGCCGCTTTGATTGCGCTTTTGTGGGCAGCAAAAGGGCGAGTGAATAAATTTAGTATCGTGATTTTGGTCTTAATCAGCATCATCAACGCGATTTATGTATATGTTGTTATGCCAGTGCCAAACATCATGCAACTTGCTATGCCAGTTGCCGTGGTTTCGATCATGGTGACCTTTGCCACGTTGGCCTTTGTGCTAGGTGAAAACGTTTATGCGCGTGTTTCAGGTGGGCGGAAAAACGCCAAACAGGCCAGCGCTTGGTCGTTAATGCCGTTTTCAATCGCATTAATTGCGGTGGCAGTTGTCTTTGCTGGCTCAATCAGCCAAGCGATGACGGTGCGGCCAATGTACCAATCAATTACGCAAGAAGTCAAAAAAGAGGCGCCTTTGACCAAGGATGATCAACCGATTGCCCTTTCAACCCAAGCGTCTGAAAACATGATGAAAAAGGCCTTTTCACAAGTACCAGATTCATCATTGTACCGATTGGGTGATTTGTCGGCGCAATACATCGATGGTAAGCCATATTATGTGGCCCCAGTCGAATACAACGGCTTCATGAGTTGGTTCATGCACCGGTCATTGCCAGGGTATTTCAAAATTTCTGCCACTGATATGAATGACACGGCCCACTTCGTCAAGGAACCATTGACGTATTCGGAGACGAGTTATTTGAATTACAATATCGCACGCAAAATTTATTTCAAAAATGCCAAGTACCAACAGGCAGGTGAACCGATTCTAGAAATCAACGAACAAGGCCAAGCTTATTGGGTCCAAACGCTGTTGAATATGCGCTGGGCGGGGCAATTGACGTACAACGATATCCACGTATCATTGACGAATGCGACGAATGGCCACACGACAGTTTATGCGACGGACAAGTTACCTGACTGGGTCGACGTTGGGGTGTCACCAGAAGCCGCAACCAAGATGAACCGCACTTTTGGAAATCCATACGCGTTGAATTTCCAACACAAAAACCAAATCAAGCCTACTGAAAATGGCTCTGAAGCGGGTGTGACACCGGTCTTTAATGCCGATAAGACGATTTCATACTTTGACGATTTCACCACCGTGACGTCAAACGCTGATTCGGACAAGGGTTATTCAATGATCAACTCACGAACGGGTAAGTTGACGTTCTACACTGGTAAAAACGTTGGGATCATGGATTCAGATGGGGCCATGAAGGTCGCTAAGCAATTGCATCCACAAAACAAGTGGCATGGGTCAAACCCTGTCATTATGAATATTGATGGCACGCCAACTTGGGTGGTTTCGATGATGGATTCCAATGAACGCTTCCGTGAATATGCTTATATCAAGGGTGCTGATCAAAATGTGATTGGCGAGGGTGATACAGCAGCAGACGCCTTGACGTCATATCGAAATTCACTAGCAAGTAATTTTGAAGCTGCTAGCTCAAATGATGCTTCCGTCAAAGTGCAAAAGATTACAGGCAAAGTTACCCGCGTGAATCCGAATGCTGATTTGAATGATAAACAAGTCGTTATCTTCAAATTAGAAAATGATGAAGTTTTGTACACGATCGATCCTGATAAAAATCAACTCGCCTTGCTGATGCAACCAGGCGATGAAGTTCAAATTAAAGTTAAAGTCATTAAGGGGGCCAAAGTGGCCAATGTAATTAACTTTACAGATAATACCCTGAAATAAAATTTAAATCTTCATTCGCCCAATTTAAAATGCGGTGAATGAAGATTTTTGTTTTAAAGCCGCGGAATTTAAGGGGCTCGATTTTTAAAGTTGACAGACTTTGATTAGAAATTTATGATAAACTCCAAAGCGACTTTGTAGCAACACGTTAATGGAGGTTGATTTAATGAAATATACAATTGTTGGCGCGGGTGCAATGGGGCTGCGTTATGGCATCTTATTGCAGTACAACGCTGGTGTTGAAGTGGATTACGTTGAACCAGTACAGGCGAGTTTAGATAAGATTCATGCACAAGGTAATAAAGTTTGGAAGAGCCGAGATCATAAGGATCGCCATTTGCTAGACATTAATATTTATTCACCCGAAGAATACACGGGCGACCCCGATGTTTGGGTGTTTTTCATGAAACAGATGCAGTTGGAGGAAACTTTGACGCGCTTGGCACCTAAGTTTAAGGCGCATCAAACCGCTCTTGGAGCCATGAATGGTATGGGCCATATTGAGAAGCTGCAACAATATTTTGCAGACGACAAAATCATTGGTGGAACTGCGATGATTGCCACGTTGTTAAATGACTATGGCGATGTTGATTTCATGGGCGTTGAAGGTGGCGGCTCGAGCGTGTACGTTAATTTGACTGAACAACCCTCAGCTACATTAGATGCATTGGTAGCCGATTTTGATGCCGCACATTTAGGCCCCAAGCAATCCGACAATTTCATGGGCACATTGTTGACGAAAGTGATTTTTAATTCAGTTGAAAATTCAATTGCGACAATGTTCCAGTCGCGCATGGGTGAGCTGATGGCGTATGATGGGTTCCTTGAAGGGATTGCTCGGCCGTTGATTAACGAGGCCTTTGATGCGAGCGAGGCAGCGGGTTACGCGTTGTTGGAGACGCGTGATGAAATGGTCAAGCAAGTGGATTATGTATCAACGGTGTCTAATCCGCTCCATTTCCCATCGATGTATCAAGATTTCGTCAAGGGACGGGCCACAGAAGTTGATTATATCAATGGGTGGCTGGCTGATTTGGCTGAAAAGCATGGCTTAACGGCACCGAATCACCGACTTGTCCAAAATTTTGTGCATATGGCCGAAGCAATGCGCCAATTCCATCCACCGGTAAATCAGTTATTGGTAGATGCAGAGTAAGTGAAAATGAAATTTTAGATCGCTACTTCTGAAGAGAAGTGGCGTTTTTTAGTGTACGCATGTAAAAGAATCGGGTAGTAACTGTATAAATTCAATATTATAAGGTATAATTGCTTTATAAAATAAAGAAGGAGTAAAGAATTGTGACCGCAAACGCAAAAGTGAATTTGAATGTAAAAATAGATTCTGAATTAAAGACGCTCGTAGATAATATGTTTGAAAATATGGGGATTACAACATCAGCAGCAATTAATATGTTTTTTAAGCGCGTGGCTGCTACAGGCCAATTGCCTTTCACGCCACAGGTAAACAACGAAACTATGTTAGCGATTCAAAATATTAATAGCGGGGTTAATTTGGTGGGTCCGTTTAATGCGGTCGAAGAATTAATGGCGGATTTGAATGACAAGCAGGAGGGCTAGTGCATTCTAAAATCCGCGCTACACTCCATGCTCCTCTGGTGGTATTATATTACCTAGTGGTTCGCAACTATCCCACTTAAAAAAACTAGGAGGAATGTGTTTATTTTAGTGAGCACAAGAGAAGAGAATGGTAACGACGAAAAATAAATTTGGCACTCGCGACATCGCCATGACGGGGATGATTGCGGCGCTATACGCAGCGATTACAATTTTGATTGCGCCGATTGGGTTTGGACCAGTGCAATTGCGCTTGTCCGAAGGGTTAAATCATTTAGCTGCCTGGAACAAACGCTATATTTTGGCCTTGGGATTAGGGGTTTTGATTGCTAATCTGATTTCGCCATTGGGCTGGATTGACTGGGTGTTTGGTACGTTAGGCACGGTCATTATGACGACAGTGACGTATTTCTTAACCAAGCATGTGAAACAAGCCATCGCTAAAATTGTGATTAGCTCAGTTGTCGTTTTGACGCTGGGGATGGCCATTTTGGCGGCTGAATTCACGTTTGCCTTCAACATCAATGCGGCGGGATCGTTCCCGTCAGGTTCAAATGGCGGCTTGTTTACCCAATGGTTGGCGTATTACATTAGCGTCGTGCCGGGTGAAGCCTTGTCATTGGTTGTCGGCGGCTTGGCGATTTTTGCCTTGAGCAAGACGTTTGATTTGAGTAAATAATATGATAGAACAAGTTTACAATAATAAGATTATTTTGATTACCGGCGCTGCATCGGGGATCGGGCAAGCGCAAATGCACACGTACTTAGCTTTAGGTGCCACCGTGATTGCGTTGGACAAGCAACCAATTACGGATGTACATCCACAATTGACGGCCTTTCAGATTGATTTGGCTGATCAAGCTGAAGTCAGTGCTTGGCTTCAAGCAAACGATGAAACTATCGCGCACGTGGATGTCTTTTTGAGTACCGCGGGGATTTTGGATGCGTTTGTTCCAGCCTTAAAGACTGATTTATCACGCATTCAACAGGTGATGAGCACCAATGTTTATGCAGGTGTGCAGCTGACCCTTGCACTGTTGCCAGGTATGGTTGAACGCCAAGCCGGCAAGATCGTCTATATGGCATCGATTGCTGGGCAAATTGCTGGCGGTGGGGGTGCAGCATACACCATGTCCAAGCACGCGTTAATTGGCTGGATGAAGCAGCTAGCACTAGATTATAGTGGGCAAGGCATTAATATCAATGCGATTGCCCCGGGTGCGATTGAGACGCCGATGAATGCGACTGATTTTGCGGGGGACGGTAAAATGGCCCAATGGGTGGCGCAAGAAACGCCCATGAAGCGGTGGGCTAATCCGCAAGAAGTCGCCAATTTGACGTTGTATCTGACGAGCCCACAAGCTAGTTACGTACAAGGCCAAGTGTTCACTATTGATGGCGGCTGGACGATTAAGTAGCAGCTGTGGGCTGTTTTGGAGAAAAAATATGAATAATTTAACGACCATTCGCGATTTCTTTCAATTGTCATTGAGTGACGTCGCTACGAAACTTGATTTAACAACCGCAGAATTAACGGCAATTGAAAATGGTGAGGTGCAACCAGCGCCATTGATGTGGCAACGCTTGGCTGAGTTTTATGCTGACCAATTCCATGTACCAGCACTGCCTGAGCAAACCGAACCCATTCATTTTCGCTTAAGTGTCGATTATCTGATGAACATTGGCTTGACCATGAATGATTTACTGGCCTTGAAGTGGTATTTCAACAACACGCGCCCAGAACTTGGACTATTTGCGATGGCATTGTTTAGCCAAGATGAAGCGCGGATTATCGAACGGTTGACAGATGAATTGCCAGAAATTCTCGATCAATACGCGGGCTATATCTTGTTGAATCACGATGGCACATTGAATGCCTTTATCGATGAACGCAATGATAATAAAGTGAGCGACTGGCGCTTGGTGCTGTATAAACGCGACGGCTTGCTCGTTGATATTACCGACCAATTGATTTACTTTGATGATTTGATTAATTACTCGTTGATTTAAAAGTATGCAAGGCTTGTCCGATTCGGATGAGCCTTTTAATTTTAAAAATAATAAATTCTAATATCGAATATGTGTTACAATGGGTGCATGGGGAAATTTATGAGAATTACGAGTCGGGATGGACTCGAGGATGTTGTTAAATTGGGATTTAATAGCGGCTTTGATTGGGGAAAGGAATTTGACAAAGCTAGTGTCGTAGGATTGTACGTAGATGATAAATTGGTTGGGTTGATATCGTATAAAGTTATCATGGAAGAACTGTTTATCCAGGTAGCATTGCTAGAGATTGTGCATGGTGAATACAGAAAAGGATACGCCGCTCAATTGATGGGTATGGTAGCAATCGAGTCATTTAAGATTCCAGGATTTAATGGGTATGTTGCATTGAAATCTAAATTTGGGGAGGTTGATGAGTTTTATCGTGATTTGGGGGCTGAGGCTTTTGGGCAACTGAAAATTTTTAATCCAAACGCCAGTCAATCAATTATCAATAAATACTTACCGAACGGAGGAAGCATCGAATGAAGTACGAAGAAGTAAAAAATAGATTGGAACAATTAGAATTAATCACGCAACAAAATAATCCTAGTTCTGATGAATTTCAAAACGCTTCAGCTGAAATCTTTGCCATTTTGTTAAAAGATATGAATATCCGTGAATTCGAGTTCATGGGTCGGCACATGGGGCGGCGGATGACGATTGATGATGAAGCGCGGTTAGTAGTTGCTGCTGCAGAAGGCCGGCCGTTGACTGATGCGATTCCATTGTCGGTTAACGCTGATGTCGCATACAAAATTAAGCGTTCGCGCTTGAATCATGGATTGTCGCAACAAGAATTGGGTAACTTAGTCGGAATGACGCAGGCACAGATTGCCAAGATCGAAAATGATCAAACGAATATCAATTTGGAAATGCTCAATAAAATAATAGACGTGCTCGGCGGAAAAATGGAAATTCAATTTGATGTCGGCGCATAATAAATGACCTTTATTGACATGCTGCTAAGTAAATAAGTATAAATGTTTTAAAGAAACGCCAACTGAAAAATTCAGTTGGCTTTTTTTGTGAGCGCGAGTCATGGCAAAGGCATCATTTAGTTTATGATGTTTTTTTGTATTATAGTACAAAAAATTAGGTATATTGATATTTATTTGTAGTATAGTACAAGAAATCACGGAAACATGCAATTATTTGTAGTATAATACAAATAAACATTAAAAGGAGACACGATATGAATCATATTCCTAGAAATGACTATCTACAATTTTTGAATCAAGCCAAAGACAAACAAATCATCAAAGTGCTCTCGGGCGTACGGCGGGCTGGAAAATCAACTATCATGCAGATGTTTCGCGAGCAACTAATCCAAGAAGGCGTATCAGAACCCCACATTCTAACGCTGAACTTTGAAGAGTATGATCAACGGCACCTGCTTGATCCAGTTGCGTTGCATGCGTATGTCATGAACTTTCTTAAAGATGATCAAATGCATTATGTCTTTTTGGATGAAATTCAAATGGTGGCTGATTTTGAACGGGTTGTTGATAGCTTGTTTATTCGCGAAAACATTGACCTCTACATTACTGGGTCGAATGCGTATTTTTTGAGCGGTGAATTGGCCACGATGTTAACGGGACGGTATTTGGAGAAAAAGGTCTACCCGTTGTCATTTAAGGAGTTTGTGTCTGTTGACCCAAGTCGCACGTTAATCGCAAACTATACTGAATATTTGAAAAGCTCATTTCCGTTTGCAACCAATTTTGATTCTGATGCTGAGGTGCTCAACTACACTGAGGGTATCTATAATACAGTAATTCTAAAAGATATTGTTTCGCGTTTGGATATTCGTGATGCAGCAACACTAGATCGGATTGTCCGCACACTATTTTCAAGTATTGGTAGTCCAATTTCAATCATGAAGATTACAAATACGTTGGTTTCCGCGCAATATAAAATCAGCAATAAAACAGTGGAGAAATATGTCCAAGGAATTGTCGATAGCATGCTGATGTATCGGGTTTCACGCTACGATTTGAAAGGGCGCAAAATTCTCGCCTCAATTGACAAGTATTACGCCGTAGATATGGGATTGCGAGGCTTTGCGGTCAAGAATGAAGTCGGTGATTATGGGCATATTTTAGAAAATGTGATCTATCTGGAACTCCGCCGCCGTGGTTATAACGTATACGTTGGTAAAATGGGCGATTTAGAAGTGGATTTTGTTGCGATATCAGCTGGAGATCAACGTCAATATATTCAGGTAGCATTGAACACGTTGGATGAAACAACTTTACAGCGTGAATTACGTTCTTTGCAGGCCATTCATGATGATTATCCTAAGTTGTTGTTAACCCTGGATGATTTTGAACCCCAAGCGGATTTTAATGGCATTACAAAGATGAATGCGCTGGAATGGTTGATGCTGGAGGCTTAATACGATGAATAATGCGAAAAAATTAATGCGAGCAGTTACTGGGCTAGCCATTGGGGATGCATATGGATTGCCGTATCAATTCAAGGCGCGTGACACATTTGAAATCACCGACGCCATGGTGGGTGGTGGCTCTTTTGATATGCCTAAAGGGACTTGGAGCGACGACACTAGTATGACTTTGGCCACGATTGACGCATTGGCTGATGGCTATGACGCAGAAACGATCATGCGTGCCTTTGAAAAATGGTTTAACAGTGAGGCGTACCTGCCAGGTGAGCAAGCATTTGATGTGGGGAATGGCACGACTGAGGCGTTGAAGTCATACGCACAAACTGGTGAATTTGGAAATTTTGATGCAGATAATGAGATGAACAACGGCAATGGGGCTTTAATGCGCATCATGCCGCTCGCGTTTTACGAAATTCCAAGTAGCATGACGCTCGAACAGGCGATTGACGAGATTAGTGGGTTGACCCATGGCCCTCAACGTAGCAAGTTGTCGGCCCGCTTTTGGGTGTACTTCATGCGGATGATTGGGCGTGGGTTACCATTGGAACGGGCGATGGAGCTGGCGATGCAACGATTGAACGCCATGGATGGAATTAGCGCTCTGCTAATCAATGAAAAATTGAGCTGGTTGAGCACGGCAACTGCGACACCAGCCGAGTTGATAGCCACGATCAAAAACAAAGTAATCGACGAAGTGCCAAGCTCTGGTTATGTAGTGGATACTTTGCTTGCAACGTTGTGGGTTTTATTGAACACGGATGACTTCAAACAAGCGATTATGTTGGCGACTGAACTTGGCGACGACACGGATACGATTACGGGGCTAGTCGGACAGGCTGCGGTGTTTATGTATTCAGACATACCCGCTGATTGGATACGTGATTTGCGTGGGAAAACGGAGATCGAACAGGTTTTGAATGTTGCAGTAACAGGCGGAAAATTTGAATAAGTAAGAAAAAACAACGTAGCTTGTCGTTTATAAGTGACAAGATACGTTGTTTTTATATGACTTGTCGTTTATAATGAACACAAATAGAGAAAATGACGCTAGTGTTCATTATAAACGACAAGAAAAAAGGCGATGGAATGACAAATTTAATCAACCGACAAGCATATATTGATAAAATTAAACCATTTATTGACACTGATGTGATTAAAGTCCTAACTGGATTGCGACGTTCTGGTAAAAGTACAATTATGCAGCTGGTTCAAAGATATCTAGTTGAAGAAAAACAAATTAATTCGGCACGTATTATCGATATTAACTTTGAAAAAGGTGAATATCGGGAACTACAGAACGCCGAAAAATTCGAAGCATTCATAATTAACCAGTTAGATGCGACAGATCAGCAGACCACGTATCTTTTTTTTGACGAGATCCAAGAAGTCACAGGGTTTGAAACTGTGTTAAATTCGCTTCGTGTCAGCTATAACGTCGATATATTTATTACGGGTTCAAATGCCCGAATGTTGTCGAGCGATTTAGCGACCTATTTGGCGGGGCGCTACATCACGATTCCAGTTTTTCCATTGAGTTTTGCAGAATATGTAGAAGGAAATGTTGCGACTGATCGTACACCAACACTGCTTTTCCAACAATACCTTGAAAGAGGAGGGATGCCGTTTACCGTTCAACCAGCATTGGACGAAACGTCGCGCAATCGTTATTTGGAGGACGTCTTTAATTCGGTGGTCCTCAAGGATATCACGCAACGCTATGAAATTCGTAAATCTGATTTACTCGAGCGATTGATTTTGTATATTTATGCTAATGTTGGGCGAACTTTTTCGGCCAATTCAATTAAAAAGTATCTAAAAAATGAACAAGTTGACGCTTCGACTGGGATGATTTTAAACTACCTGAAGTATGCAACAGATGCCTTTTTGCTGTATCCTGTGAAGCAATATGGCATTCAGGGTAAGAAATTACTGAATATCAACGAGAAATACTATATTAGTGATCACGGCATGCGTAATGCAATTTACGGGCGAAATATCCCGGATATTGAGTTAATATTGGAGAATTTGGTTTTCTTAGAACTACTGCGAAACGATTATAAAGTAACTATTGGCCGTCTGGCAGATGACACGGAAATTGATTTCATTGGCGAAAAGAACGGTGAATTAGTTTACATCCAGGTCGCCTACTTGTTGGCAACGCCTGAAACACGAACACGCGAGTTCCATTCACTAAAACAGATTGATGATAATTTCCCAAAGTACGTGTTGACGATGGATGAATTGTTGAATAGTGAAGCAGGGATTCAACATGTTAATTTACGGGAGTTTTTGCTACTGAACTCACTTTAAGCATATTATTTGTTCAAGAGTCATCCAGCGACGGGAAGGCTCTTTTTTAATATACAGCGTGATTTATAACTTTCAAATTTAGCAAGTCCAAACCACGGGAGTATAATTGTTAATGGCCTATATGGTTGAGATTAATCATTGGAGTGAGGAAGAATGGTGTGATGCGTAATGAAAATGAATAGAATTGAAGAGTTTAACCAGCCGGTATTAAACATCTTAGATATAAATGGGGATGGGGAAAAGAAATTTTATGTTTATGCGCTAGTTGATCCAAGGCCGAATAAAGGTAAAGTTTTTTATATAGGTAAGGGAACGGAAAATCGGATTTTTAGCCATGAACACGAGGCGGATGGCACTGACCGAGACACTCCTAAACTTAATACTATTCACGAAATTGAAAATGCCAATATGGACGTGCAACGTTATATTATTTCTTGGGGATTAACGGAAAAGGAGGCGTTTGCAGCTGAGAATGCACTAATAAATGCTTTTAACTTGTTGGATGCAGAGCAACCTAGTTTAAGTAATGCAGTTGAAGGGCATGGTAACCGTGGTGCAACGGTAGAAGAATTTATAAAAAAGCATGATTTTAAGGGGACTAAATTGTCGGAATGGGAACAAAACGCACTAGCGAATAAAATTGATTTAAACTCTATTTTATTGGTTAAAATCCGCGATGCTTTTATACTCTCATCTGACGAAAATCAAGATTACAACATCGAGAATCAGGATTTAGGTAATTTAAAAGCACGTACACTTGGTGATTGGACAGTTGGCGTTAACAGAATTAAATCTATAAAATATGTTGTTGGTATAGCAACTGGGCACGATAATGCTGTGGTATCTGCTTATGAAGTTGATTCAGAGACTGAGAGCATCATTGTTCAAGGACAAAAGAAACGGCGGACACGTTGGCACTCCAAGACAAATAAAGCTGATACTTTAAAATTTTTGAGGTTGGAAAATACAAATTTTCCGGAAATTAGTTTTGGCCAAAGTTCATTCACGTACATGGACAATCAATTAAAGATGGCAGAAGAAAAGAACGATGAACGCTAACACGCAATATTGGCCGAAACATGGGCTTTGGGTTAGCGCTAGAAATAATCACATTCGCTCTGTAGTCAATGGCATTTGTCCAGGGAGTGTAGTTTAATTTATAATTTAAAGATCACCTAAAAACGATAGAAGTTTAAATTATAATTTAAAC
>JAITQG010000071.1 GCA_031289015.1 Lactobacillaceae bacterium | reverse complement strand
GCACCAATGCTACTGCTGCCTTATCAAGCGGATACTCATGCAAGACCTTGGTGGTACTATCCGTTGGCGCTGGTGCAGTCGTTTGACCATAGAACGTCCCGGTATTGTCGTCAATTGTGTAACTCTTGCTTTTTTTACTATTGTTAGTGACATCAACTTGGAGCTTTTGTGAACCATTAATTTGCTTCAACGAAAGCGTGCCTTCCATCTTACCATGCACATTTAACAAAGTTTGATTTTCCAATGCCTTGGCAACATTAATTGCACCAGCCCCTTGTTGACGGACAGAATTAATCGCTTTAATCGTCTTGCCGTCTTTGACATAGGTTTCATAGACCGGTGTAGACGAGTTTTCCATCCGGACTTTTGCAGCCCGAACTTTATCAATTCCCGTTAATTTGGTCTGCTTCAAATCTTGCATCAACAACGCTTCAGCCCCAGCAACATATGGTGTGGCCATACTAGTCCCACTCATTTCTGCAAATTGATTATCGTTAACCGTTGACCAAATATTAGCACCCGGCGCAGTAATTTCTGGCTTGAAATTCAACTCAGGGGTCAAGCCCCATGATGAATAACTCGACATTTTACCAGCACTTGCACTGTCAAGACGCGTTGGTGTGCGCAAAATTTGGACCTTCTGCTGGTTCCCGGCTGGTGTACTGAAATAAGCTTTCAATTTTTCACCATCGGCTTGACTAATCATGATAGCTGGCAATGATTCTGAATTTTCAAAGAAATAATCTGATTTATCAACACCTGGCCGAGCCTTTGGATCATCAGAAACGATGATGAGCCCTTGCACATGTTTTGCTTTGACAACATCGGTGATTTCATAAGTATTCAACTCACTTTCATTCACCATCACGATGTTGTTAGCGTAGTTTGGTTCTCTGTCCTCACCATTACTGAGCTTATATGGTGTATTAAAGTCAAATTGATAGCCTTGACCTAACTTAACGGCTGAAGTAGGTTCAGTTGGGAAATATTTATCATACATTTGCTTCAAATCTTTAACAGTCTTAGCAGAACTCAACCCGTCTTTATATGCTTGTGGGGATGGTTCAAAGCTAAATGACATGGTATCCATCGGATCGATCGTGGCATTTTCATTGGGATGCTCAGCAAAGTACGCATCTAGCATTTCGCGTTGTTCCTTGACACCACTGGCCACTGGTTGAATACCAAATGCTACCCGTTGACCATTAACAGTCGTGCTACCCTCAGTGACCCAATCATACTTAGGATCCTTATAATTAGGATCATTGCTGTCATAAAATTTAAAGCCACCCACTTCGGCAGTGTAATTTTGTAAACACGTAATATCTTTAAAAATTTCTTGTTTTGTCGTTGGATCAACGAGTGCTACTGAGCTCACCATCCGCCTTGAATTGTTTTCAGAGGCAACGACCAAGGCATCTTTGGCCGAACTAAAGGCCCCAACGGTTTGTTGCTCTTTGATAGCCTTTTGTTCGGTGGTTCCATTTCGATGTAATCCAGCATAATTACCGTTATTTCCAGCGGCCACAACTGGTAACACACCTAGTTTTGCGGCATTGTTAAGGACGGTTTCTTCAATGTCATTTTCACTACCAGTACATACTGAACCCAGTGACAGATTCATGACATCAGCCCCCAACATAACTGAATCTTCAATTGCTTTGATGATGACTGGGGTCATGGCGCCACGACTATTGTTAGCAAACACCTTCATGGCCAATAATTGCGCATGTGGGGCGACTCCATCAACGTCGGCATTTCCTTGAATTTTGGCCGCTTTCTTAGCCGCCTCAGCTTTAGTCTTATTACCAGACAGTTTCATTTCAGCATTATAGGCCTGTTGCTTAACATAATCTGTGCCATCAGCTGCAATGATGCCAGCAACGTGCATGCCGTGAAAATGATTGATCCCTGAATCAAAAATTTCATCATTATTTTCAGCGTAATTATAGCCATATGGCACCTTTGGCGTATAGTATTTACCTGGCAAATGCTTAGCTGTTTTCATGTTGTTAATCGTTGCTTGGGTCAAAGTTTGCTTAGGTGGCGCAAACGACAAATCCCGATGCTTGACATCAATTCCAGAATCAATATCAGCAACAACAATGCCATCTCCCTTATGTTCGACACCATTTGAATTCCACGCCTTAATAGCATTCCCTAATTCTAATGCATCCGTGTCCATTGGTTGATATGTATTAACCGGATAGACAGCTAAAACATCAGCTTGTTTTTCTAATTCAATAACTTCTTTAGGACTCGCTGAAATCGCAAATCCGTTCACCAAATAACCAGATTGCGTCGTAACCTCGGCACCAGTAATGGTTTCAGCTTGTTTAGTGACGGGTGTTTGATCGGCAATAACCTCTTCGATATCGCCTTTGATTTCAGCAACATTCGCCTTGGTCCCCGTTGGTTCTGGCGCATCCTTATAGGCGGCTGGATCCTTTAACTCAACGAAAACAGCTTGGGCTTTATCGGCAGTTTTTAAAGCGGCCTTGCTTTGATCAGCCCAGTCTTTTTTCATCGCCGCAAGCCGCTTAGCTTTATGGATCGCTAAGGCAGATTGGTCATTAGTTGCCGGCTTCTCAGCAGTCGCAGTGGTTTTGGCATCTGTATCCGCAAACGCTGTAACACTCAATAATGGCGTCACCGCATTGCTTACCATCACAGTCATTAATAATATTGTTCTACACTTTTTTATCCATGAGCTCATAGTATTTCTCCTCTAAACTATCATCAGTAGCATTCAGTAGTTAAGGTTAATTATCCACATTTTTATCTCTAAACTATGTTTGTTAGTTTACAAAATGGTATCATTTTAATATTCCTTTGTTTTTTTAATATTTCTGTACCCAAAAAGCCTATGCGTCAATTACCGCATAGGCTTTATTTGCTAATTAAGACTTACCTTGATGAACACGGATATGCACGAATCGGTAATTGTTCATACGATCCATAATTTTCCATTCAAAATCAGTCATGTGATTCTTTGCTAAATTGTACGTCTCACAGAATCGGTTTGGCGTACCTTGTGAAATATTTCCTGATTGAGCACCTTGGTCAGCCAAGATAAAGTTACCATTCATATAGACTGAATACCCGTTGGCATTGTCTTTAGCCGTGCCGGTAAAGGTAAATGTGTTGTTGTTGGTATACACATCATAGCCATCTTTATCATTCCCCTTCCATTTGGTTGCATCGTCAAATTTAAGTTCAGGAATGCCAAAATCGTAGAAACCACCAATGGTTGCTTTCCTTTGGGTGCCATCTTGCATGCTAATCAACATTGTCCAAGTTCGATAACCATAATCTGCATCAAGTGAGGCTGCATAAGACCAATTATTATCCTTAATGGTAACTTGATTCTTGGGATCATTTGCATCCGTTGAGTTCCCTAAAATCTTGATGCCAGTAATTTTATCACCAACTTCACCACGTAAGGTGTACTGTTTTTTGGCACTGTTCCAATCCGCCAAATTAGTTACATCAAAATTATCTAAAGTAACGACTTCTGACGCCATCTTCTTAGTCGAATAATATACAACTGTGGTTAAGATTTGATCTGGATATTCGTCGGTATAGCTTTGAATAACATTCAATCCCTCACTAAACTTCAAATGACGTGTAGCATCATTTGAATCAGCTACTGGCTTAGTAATGATGGTCTGGCTATCTGTTGCCTGTTCACCAGCCGTTTTATTAATGACATGAACTTTGCCTGATGTTTGCGTGACCTTAAACGTAGCATCTAGTTCCGCTTTGTTTGTAGTTACAAGACAACTCTGTCCAAAGTCAGTCCATTGGGTTAGCCCAAGTGATGCTAAAATTTCATCAGCATCCAAATCTTGGGCTGCTCCAATCCTTCTAATATCATCACACATGTAAGACCAATCAATTTCATGTTGATTTTGGGCATCATTTTTGTCAACAACTAGGTTTGGTGCAGCCCATGAACCACCCAGAAGTTTGACTGGGCGCTTCTCAATAATATCGCTTCCCGCTGCATCCTTTGAAAAAGTCAAATAGATAATTGGGAATGCTGACATATCCCTAAATACATCTAACGCATTCGGATCATATTTAATCCACACATTGTAATGATTCAAATTATTAGGAACCACTTTTTGTCCATTGACATAGAAACTAAATGGTGATGTCCCTTCGATTCTTATTTTATGATTGATTGGATCATTCCATTCGTTAGTAAAATCAGGTTCTGCTTGGTTATAGAACTTCCCAGCCCTATAAGAATCGATATCTGAATAAGTCGTAGCAACATGATATGGATCAGCAGCTGACCATGGCTCAAATGGTTCTAATAACCTTTTATACTTATCACCAGCTTTAATAATCGTTGGCCGAGCTGGCGAAGTTACTTTGAAGTTAGTTGCTTGATCATCTCCGTTTTTAAATTTAATCGCTTCATCAATCCAATTATTGGCAAAATCCATGGCACTAAATACAACGGAATTAGCACCATCAACTATTAAATTAGCCATTGCATCAGTCAATTTATAATTCAGGTCGATTTTTTTAGTCCGCGTGTTACCAACTAATTCCTCGATAGGGATATTGTCAATCTGATTGTTTATTGAAATATAGAAATAATGATCACTACATTGATCACCAAATCCTGCACGAGAATCCGTAATTGTTCCAACTAGAAAATAATCATTTCCGCGTTTTTCAATTTTGAGTCCGGTCGCCAATGGTTTGGTTTTATCAACATGAATAGTTAATTTTTGCGATTGCACTTTAGCGTGTGGCAATTGGCTCGTAGCCTCTAAATGATAAACGTAATCACCCTCATCGGCTTGCCTGCGTTCTCCGCTATTAGGATCAACTATTTCGCCATCCCACGCAAAATCTGCACTAGAGATGTTACCTTCAACTTCAGTCCCTGAACAATAGCTTCTGCCAATATCATTGATAGTTTTTCCGTTTTGTAGCACCTTACCTTTTGGATCTGTCAGATAGCCATGCATGATTTTTGCATTTCGGGTCAAATCAACCGTGTGATACACATACTTGCGTGCAGGTCCTAAATCAACATTCGTATTTGAGCTATACCAAATGTCGTCCTTATTAAATTTTAATCCACCATTTTCTCCAATTTCTGTATATCCATAGCCATAACCAGGCATATCTTTTTCCGGTGCTAAATTAGCTGTATCCAAAATTGAATTAGCTGTTTTACTCATCGGATCAATGATGGTTTCTTTGTCCAAATCACCATAATATGCCACAATCGGCAGCACATTTGTGTTGTTTGAGCCAACTTCTTGAATACCAAAATAACCTTCTAACCATGCATCTTTAGCTTGCTTACTGGTAATATTCAAGCTTAAATTGATTGTTTGCGTTGTTCCTGGTTTAACAGTAATTGTCTTAATCCCAGGCACTAGTGAAACTGCAGCTTTATCAATTGGATATTCATGTAACACCTTAGTCTGGCTGTCATCAGGTGCTGGCGCCGTAGTTTGACCGTAGAAAGTCCCTGTATTGCCATCAACGGTGTAAGTTTTAGTCTTTTTACCATTATTGGTGACATCTACTTTAATCGTTTGTGAACCATTAATTTGCTTTAATGACAAAGTACCTTCCATTTTCCCGTGAACATTCAATAACGTTTGATTATCCAACGCCTTGGCGACATTAATCGCCCCAGCTCCTTGTTGTCGCACAGAGTTAATGGCTTTAATCGTCTTACCATCCTTAACATATGTCTCATAAACTGGGGTGGCTGAATTCTCCATCCGGACTTTTGCAGCTCGAACTTTATCAATCCCTGTTAATTTAGTCTGCTTCAAGTCTTGCATCAATAATGCTTCAGCACCTGATACGAATGGTGTTGCCATACTAGTACCACTCATCTCAGCAAATTGATTATCGTTGATTGTTGACCAAATATTAGCCCCAGGTGCCGTAATTTCTGGCTTGAAATTCAAATCTGACGTCAATCCCCATGATGAATAACTCGATAATTTCCCGGCCTTATCACTATCCATCCGGGTTGGCGTCCGTAAAATTTGGACTTGTTTTTGTGCCCCTTCTGGTGTGCTGAAATATGTTTTTAATTGTTCGGCATCTGCTTGATTAATCATGATAGCCGGCATTGAATTGTCAGTTTCAAAAAAATCATCAAATGTTTTTACGCCCGGTTGCGCATTTACATCATCAGCTACTACTATCAATCCTTGTATCATGTGTCCCTTAGCCACATCCGATAACTGTTTTTCAGACAATTCACTTTGATTGACCATAACAATATTATCTCTATACGCATATGGTCGTTCTTCACCATTATTCAAAAAATACGGGGCATCATAATCAAACGTAAAACCTCTACCTAAATTAACATTTGAATTTGATTCAGTGGGAAAATACTCATCATAAATTTTTTTCGCATCATTGACTGTTTTGGCCGCATTTATTTTATCACTATACCTAAAAGGTGCCGGATCAAGATTAAATGTCATTTTTTCCTCAGGTAGAAGTTTCGCATCGCCATCTGGATGATTTGCAAAAAACGTATCAATATTTTCACGGGCTGCCTTAACCCCGCTAGCTACTGGTTGAATCTTAAACGATACCCGTTCACCATCGACAGTTGAACTACCACCATTCAGCCAATCATCTTTAAACTTATCGCTATAGTAATCATATCTTTGGAAACCAACTTGTTGTGCCGTATAATTTTGCAAACACTTAATATCTTTAAAAATGTCTTGTTTCGTCTGTGCATCGACTAATTTCACAGAATCAACCATCTTCTTTGAATTGTTTTCAGAGGCCACAACTATGGCATCCGCTGCAGAGCTAAAGGCACCAACGGTTTGTTGCTCTTTGATAGCCTTTTGTTCCGTGGTTCCATTCCGGTGTAAACCAGCGTAATTACCGTTATTTCCAGCGGCCACAACTGGTAACACACCTAGCTTTGCGGCATTGTTGAGGACAATTTCTTCAATATCATTTTCACTATCAGTACATACTGAACCAAGTGAAAGATTCATAATGTCAGCACCCAACATGACAGAGTCTTCAATTGCTTTGATGATTACTGGGGTCATCGCGCCACGACTGTTGTTAGCAAACACCTTCATGGCCAATAATTGGGCGTGTGGTGCGACTCCATCGACATCTGTATTACCAACAATTCGGGCTGCTTTCTTTGCTGCCTCAGCCTTGGTTTTGTTCCCAGACGCTTTCATCTCATCATCATAGGCTTTTTGTTTTACATATCCAGTCCCATCCGCGGCCATAATTCCAGCCACGTGCATCCCATGAAAATGGTTGATGCCTGAATCAAATACTTCGTTATTATTTTCAGCATAATTGTAGCCATATGGCACTTTTGGCGTGAAATACTTACCTGGCAACTTTTTTGTCGTTTGAAGCTTAGTGACTGTCGCTTGTGTCAAAGCTGGTTTAGGTGGTGTAGTCGACAAATCTTTGTGATGCACATCAATCCCAGAGTCAATATCGGCAATGACAATCCCATCACCTTTATGCTCAACGCCTTGTGAATTCCATGCTTTGACTGCATTCCCTAATTCCAAAGCATCAGCATCCATTGGTTGATACGTATGCACTGGATACACGGCTAAAACATCTGGCTGCTTCTCTAATTGCACGATTTCTTTGGGACTGGCTTGGATAGAAAAACCATTCACTAAATAGCCGGATTGTTGCTCAACCTCCGCGCCAGTAATGGATTCAGCTTTGTCGGTAACCGAATTTTGATCAGCAATAACATCTTGGACTGATTCTTTAATTTCATTAATATTTGCTTGGGTTCCAGTAGGTTCGGGTGCATCTTTATATGCGGCTGGATCTTTTAACTCGACAAAGACTGCCTCCGCTTTATTAGCTTCCTTAGGTGCCGCATTGACTTTGGTATCCCAAGTTTTCTTTAAGGCCGCTGCCCGCTTTGCCTTGTGAATCTCTAACGCAGATTGTTTCAACGTTGAAGTTTGCTTTGGCGCCTCCGTAGTATCTGCATAGATACCCACATTAAATACAGGGGTACTCGCATTTGCTACCAGAATTGAAACCAATAAAAGACTGCTACATTTTTTAACCCACATGCCCATATAATTTCTCCTTATTCTAACACTAATAGTAGTAGTTACACCTCTAATTATACTCACATTTATTTCTAATCTATGCAGTTTAGTTTACAGGATTCTTTCATTTTCTAATCTGAATTTAATCTTAGCTATCAAAAAAACCTACGCGAAAGCTCGCATAGGTTTTTGTTTAAATCATTTAATTAGAACACGCGGAATCGGGCACGTCGGGCTTGCACCAACTTATTCGTTGGCACTTTACCAAGCGTTTTCAATTCTGCATGCAAGCGCGTCCGCAAAACAGCGAATACGCGTTTATGAGAATTACTTTCTGGGATGATGGCGTCAATGACTTGTTTATCCAACAAATTCTTTGGCGTCAAGCCCATTAATTCAGCAGCTTCTCCCGCTCGCTTTGAATCTTTCCACAAGATGGCCGCAAAGCCCTCAGGTGACAAGATTGAATACGTGGCATGTTGGAACATCCACACGCGATCAGTCGTTGCTAAGGCTAGGGCCCCACCAGAACCACCTTCACCATAGATAACGGCAATCATGGGCACCTTAAACGTCATACTCTTCAAGATTGATTGGGCGATGGCATCCCCTTGACCAAGGTCTTCGGCTGTTTTACCAGGGAAAGCCCCCGGCGTATTGATCAAAGTAATAATTGGCCGGCCAAACTTGTTAGCTTGTTCCATCAAACGAATCGCTTTACGATAGCCCCAAGGTTGGGGTGACCCGTTACGCTTGTTTAACTTGTCGTCCAAATTAGTCCCTTTATCAATGGCAATCACCGTCACAGCTTGTCCATTCAATTCGGCAACGCCACCAATGACGGATGAGTCCTCACCATACAAGCGATCACCGTGTTGTTCAAAGAAGTTGTCAAACACGCCTTCGATAATTTCGCGCCCGTGAAAACGATCTTCACGTGACTTTTTAACGACTTGGGCAGCGGACATTTCACGTTTAAATAAAGCCATTACTTTGCCCCCTTCTTTGCGTGCATGTGAACTAAGCGCCCGATGACTTCCTTGAGCTCACGGCGATCCACAATCGCATCGATAAAGCCATGTTCCAACACCGTTTCCGCGCGTTGGAAATCATCTGGCAACTTTTCATGAATGGTTTGTTCAATCACGCGGCGCCCCGCAAAGCCGATTAAAGCATGCGGTTCAGCCAAGGTAATGTCGCCTTGATTGGCAAATGACGCACTCACGCCACCCGTGGTTGGATCAGTGATGACCACCGTAAACAACAAGCCCGCCTCAGCATGCGTGGCCACGGCGCCTGACACCTTTGCCATTTGCATGAGGGAATTAATCCCTTCTTGCATCCGCGCGCCACCAGAGGCCGTAAATAAGACGACCGCCAACTTTTCTTGCGTGGCTTTTTCAAACAACCGGGTGATCTTTTCACCTGTGATAGTTCCCAACGAACCCATGATGAAATACGAATCCATGATGCCCAACGCAAATTGACTGTCATCAATCGTGGCGATTCCCGTCAACACAGAATCTTTTAAATCAGTTTGTTGGCGCGCCCGATCTAATTTAGCTTGATAACCCGGGAAATCAGTCCCAGCCAAGGCCAAATCAGCATCCATTTCCACAAACGTGTCGGTCATTAATTCGACGCGTTCACGGGCTTGTAACCGGAAACCATACGCACACTTAGGACAAACACGATGGTCACCTAATTGCTTAGAATAACTTTGTGCGCCACAGTATGGACAGGCTAAAAACAAACCATCAGGAATTCGGTCATTAATTGACGAATCCCGCTTCAGGTTTGCTTCCATCTTAGGCTTCTTATTGAATAAATCCATCTCCGCCCCCTAGCTCGGCCAATGGAGAGGTCTTTTGCCACCGGGGCAAGAATTCCTTTTCCAAATAGCGCGTATCAAATTCACCACGCATCACGGATGGATCACACAACAACTCGTGTTGGAAATCGGCATTCGTGTCCACGCCATGAATCACTAATTCGTCCAAAACTCGCGTCATTTTCGTCAACACTAATTCGCGCGTATCGGCATGCACCAATAATTTAGCGATCATTGAATCATAAAATGGTGAAATCTTGGCCCCAGGATAAATCCCTGAGTCAATCCGGATGCCCGGTCCACCGGTTGGCAAGAACGCAAAGTCAATCGTCCCAGCAGATGGTGCAAAATTACGTTCAGGCGCTTCAGCATTCAACCGGACTTCCATTGAGTAACCTTGGACTACGACGTCTTTTTGTGCAACGGCCAATGGTAAGCCGGCTGCCACTTCGATTTGCATTTTAATCAAATCTAAGCCCGTAACCATTTCAGTCACTGGGTGCTCAACTTGAATTCGGGTATTCATTTCCATGAAGTAGAAATTACCTTCATGATCTTGTAAGAATTCAAGTGTGCCAGTGTTTTCATAATCAATCGCATCAACGGCCTTCTTGGCAATATCACCAAGGTTTTCACGCATCGCTTGGGTCACACCCAGGGCTGGTGATTCTTCTAAGACTTTTTGATTGTTGCGTTGTAATGAACAATTACGTTCTGGGAAGTACACGACATTGCCTTGTTGATCACGGATCACTTGCATTTCGATATGGCGGACGTGGGTCATCACCTTTTCGATATACATGTGATCATCGCCAAATGAGGCCCGGGCTTCGTTTTGCGCATCGGCAAACTTACTATCGAGTTCATCGGCATTATAGACAAAGCGCATCCCCTTACCGCCACCACCGGCAGCAGCTTTAATCAACAATGGGAAGCCAATCCGTTTGGCAACTTCTTCAGCTTCGGCCGTACTCATAATAAAGCCATCTGAACCAGGAATCACCGGCACCCCCGCCTTGCGCATTGATTCGCGCGCATTGGCTTTGTTACCCATCAATTCGATAACCTTAGGATTAGGCCCAATCCACTTCAAGCCCACTGCTTCAGCCATTTCAACGAATAATTCGTTTTCAGCTAAAAAGCCATATCCAGGATGGATGGCTTCAGCACCAAGAAGCAAGGCTGCACTCAACACATTTTTCATATTCAAATAGCTATCTTTAGACCGAGGTCCACCAACGGCTACGGCTTCATCAGCGAGTCGCACATGCAAACTATCTTTATCCGCCGTTGAATAAATGGCCACCGACTTGATGCCCATTTCCTTCAAGGTCCGAATAATCCGCACCGCAATTTCGCCACGATTAGCGACTAAAACCTTCTTAAACATTTAGTCACCAATGATAAACGTCAATTCTGCGGTGGTTGCTTTCTTACCATCAACATAAACGACGCCCTTTCCCGTGCCAATTGGGCCGCGCATCCGGTCCAAAGTTACTTCAAGGATTAATTGATCACCTGGGCGAATCATCTTGCGGTAACGCGCCTTTTTGATGCCCCCAAAGTAAGCTGTCTTACCCTTAAATTCAGGTAATGAAAGTAGTGCCACGGCACCAGTTTGGGCCAAAGCTTCAACGGTCAAAGCCCCGGGGAAAGTTGGATCACCTGGGAAATGTCCCAAGAAGATTTCTTCGTTAATTGAAATGTTTTTCTTGGCCACACACTTTACGCCGGGCTCAAGTTCCTCAATCGTATCCAACATCAACATTGGGTACCGATGCGGCAAAATTTCCATAATTTCAGTCGTTGTCATCAATGACATGATTCATACCTCCTAATTTAGGCTTAATTACTCGGCTTCGATGATAAACATAGGCTTTTCAAAGTCCACCACTTGTTCATCTTCGACCAAGATTTCTACGATTTTACCAGCCACATCACTCTTGACTGGGGTCATCAACTTCATTGCTTCAATAATGGCGACTTGTTCACCAACCGCAACCAAGTCACCCACGTTTTTAAACGCTGGGGCTTCTGGCTTGGGCTTCAAGTAAACGGTCCCAACCAAAGGCGCCTTAATTGACAATCCCGGCTTGGCAGGCTTGTCTAACGGATGGTGCGCTTCAACCGGAGTTGCAACCGCTGCTGAGGCCACAGGGGCCGTGGCGACTGGGGCAGCTTGAGCCGGTGTATCGTTTTTACTCAAGTGCAAGTGGAATTCATCTTCAGCGATTTCTAATTCGCGCAATGATGAACTTTCCAATTCATGCATTAAGGCTTTAATTTCTTCAAAATTCAAGGCCATGTTTATTCGCTCCACTTCTTAAAGATGACGGCCGCATTGTGACCACCAAAGCCGTAGTTAGCTGACAAAACATAGTTCGCATTGACATACTTGTTATCAGCATTAGCCAACAAAGCACCGGTAGTTTCAGGGTCTTGTTCGACCATTCCAACGTTTTCAGGCACAAAGTCATGTGTGAAGGCACCGATGGCCGCAATTGCTTCAATTGCCCCAGCAGCTCCCAACAAGTGACCAGTCATGCCCTTAGTTGAAGAGGCCAACACGCCTTGCTTACCAAAGACCAATTCTAAGGCCTTTGATTCAGCGGCATCGTTAGCACCAGTAGCGGTACCGTGCGCATTCACATAGTCAATATCGCTTGGTTGCAAGCCAGCATCGGCAATGGCTAATTGCATTGAACCGGCTGGGCCTGAACCATCAGGGGTTGGGCTCGTCAAATGGTAAGCATCAGAATTAGTTCCATAACCAACTACTTCGGCCAAAATTTCAGCTCCGCGGGCTTGGGCATGTTCCAATGATTCCAAGACCAAGATTCCAGCCCCTTCACCCATGACGAACCCATGGCGGTTAGTGTCAAATGGAGTTGATGCCTTATTAGGTTCAGTTTCCGTTGACAAAGCCGTCAATGCAGCGAAACCAGCAATTCCAATTTGGTTAATCGTGGCTTCAGTCCCACCTGTAATCATGACATCCAAAATACCAGCCTTGATTCTAAGGTAAGCTTCACCAATCGCGTTGGTTGCTGAGGCACACGCAGTTGAAATTGTGTAATTAACACCCTTGGCACCGTAGCGCAATGAGACGTTACCAGACGCCATGTTAGGAATTCCGTTTGGCACGAACAATGGACTCACGCGTTGTGGACCCTTTTCGTTCATCTTGATCACGTTGTCTTGGACGGTCGTCAAACCACCGATTCCGTTACCAAGCACGACACCAACGCGTTCAGGCTTATCAAAACCTTCAAGCAAGCCAGCTTGTTCAAGCGCTTCACCAGCCGCATGTACGCCATATTGAGCAAATAAATCCATCTTACGGGCTTCACGCTTACCAACGCGCTCAGCTGGATCATAATTTTTCACTTCACCAGCAATTGTGATACCAGTTTCTGTGGCATCAAAATGGGTAATTGGTGCTAAACCAACCTTATTGCTGTAAATGCCGTCCAAAAATTCGGCAACTGTATTTCCAACGGGGGTAATTGCACCCATACCTGTGATCACTACTCGTGTCATGTTATTCTCCATTTCTAATTAAATATATAAGCCGCCATCGACAGTAATCGTTTGGCCAGTAATGTAGTCGTTTTGCGTTAAGAATAGCGCAGTTTGGGCGATTTCTTCAGGTTCACCAAAGCGTCCCAATGGCGTATTGGCCAAAATTAATTCTTTTTGCTTATCAGTCAATACGTCAGTCATATCTGAGGTAATCATGCCTGGAGCGATGGCATTGACGCGGACGCCACGCTTAGCTCCTTCTTTGGCTAATGACTTGGTCAAACCAACAATTCCAGCCTTAGAAGCTGAATAGTTAACTTGCCCAGCATTACCCATCAACCCAACAACCGAAGCCATATTGACGATGCTGCCACCCTTTTTAGCCTTCAACATTTTAGTGAAGACCGGTTGGGTAACATTGAAAGTCCCGTTCAAATTCGTGTTGACCACTTCAGCAAAATCAAGTGGCGTCATGCGAACTGCCAATGTATCCTTGGTAATTCCGGCATTGTTAATCAAAATATCAATCCCATCAACTTGCTCGTAGACACCATCCAAAGCCGCTTGGACTTCTTCAGCATTCGCAATATCAGCGGCAATGCTCAATGTACCAGCGCTGAATTCAGCAAGCAATTCAGCTGAAGCCCCCTTGCGTGAATGCAAGATAACGTGGGCTCCCGCAGCATCAAAGGCTTTAGCAATTGCCAAGCCGATGCCACGGACTGAACCGGTAACGAGGACAACTTTATTTGTCAGTTCCATGATTAGATAGTTCCTTCCTAATTAGGCGAAATGATTTGAATTATTCAGTAACCGCAGTCAAATCTTCACGCGTGGCTTGGTACGAAGCCAAGTCAGCCACGTTATAGCGAACGACATCTTTAGCGGCGATTTTCTTTGAGAATTTAATTAATGTGTTGCTTGGGCCAAATTCGATCAGCGTATCCACGCCAGTTTCCATCATACCTTGCAAAGCTTGCGCAAAGTACGTTGGCTTGATGATTTGTTGACCAAGCGTGGCAATGACATCCGCAAATGGTTGTGCCGTCGTGTTTGAATACACTGGTGCACTTGGTTCTTGGACCGCCTCATCAGCTAAGCGGGTTTGCAATTGCGTGGCCGCTTCAGCCAACAAAGGCGTGTGGAAGGCACCAGATACTGGCAAATCAATCATGCGGGTTACGCCAGCTTCAGTTAACTTGGCCACGGCCGCATCAACGTCAGCTTCAATCCCACCCATCACGAGTTGGGCAAACGTATTGAAATTGGCTGGATACACTTGCTTGCCTTGAGCTTGCAAGTCAGTCAACACCGTTTCAACCAAGGCTTGATCATCTGACATCACAGCGACCATCTTACCTGGATTCGCTGCCCCAACCGTTTGCATGTATTGCCCACGGTCTTTTAGAATTGCTACGGCTTGTTCAAAGTCCAACACGCCAGCCGCGGCCAAAGCGGAATATTCACCCAAGCTCAAGCCCAAGAAACCAGCTGGCTTCGGCAAAACGTCAGCCAAAGCATTGTAAATCCCCATACTCATCGCAAAGATAGCAGCTTGTGCGTATTGGGTTTGCCCGATCTTAGTTTCGTCTTCACAAACTGTCGTCATCAAGTCATAGCCAAGTACTTTGCTAGCCCGATCAATTGTATCGCGGTACGCTGGCACGTTGTCGTATAGATCACGGCCCATCCCAACAGTTTGGGCACCTTGGCCACTCATCAAAATTCCAAGTTTCATGTGTTACTCCTAAATTTTAACTAATTGCGATTACTTGTTAACGCCACCGGCCAACAAATCATATGCTTGTGACCAGATGTCATCCAAAACTTCAGCAACGGGCTTGATTTCATTCACCAACCCAGAAATTTGGCCAGCCATGAAGGCACCATTTTCCTTGTCGCCATGCAAAACTGCTTCACGCAATGAGCCGTTTTCCAACTTTTCACGATCATCAGCGTTCATCACGGGTTCCATGATTAATTCGCGTTCCTTTTTAACAAAGGCCTTTGACATCTTGGTCTTCAAGACCCGCGCGCGGTTACCGATTAATTCACCAGTAACCAACGTATCAACATCTTTAGCCTTCAAAACGGCATTTTTAAAGTTTTCATGGATTTCTGATTCAGTCGTAGCTAAGAAACGCGTACCCATTTGGACGCCTGAAGCACCCAACATGTAGGCTGCCGCAACCCCGCGACCATCCGCCATTCCACCCGCAGCAATGACGGGGATATTCACAGCATCAACGACTTGGGGCACCAAAGCCATGGTCGTCAAGCTACCAATGTGGCCACCTGATTCCATCCCTTCAGCAACCACAGCGTCGACACCCTTCTTTTCCATCATCTTTGCCATGGCAACAGATGGCACAACCGGGATAACCACAATATCAGCCGCGTGCAATTCTTCTAGGAATGGTGATGGATCACCAGCCCCAGTTGCAACCACTTTTACGCCTTCTTCTAAAATTACGTCAAAGACTTCGCGAATATGGCGTGACATCAACATCACGTTAACGCCGAATGGCTTGTCGGTAACTTCTCTGGCACGCTTGATTTCTTCACGGACTTGTTCGCCCTTCCAATATCCGGTTCCGATGATTCCCAAGCCACCAGCTTCAGATACTGCACCAGCTAAACGACCGGTCCCAGCCCAGGCCATACCACCTTGAATAATTGGATACTTCATCCCTAACTTTTCAAAAATAGGGTTTGTAATGTTGACAGTCATGTCCGCTCTCTCTTCCGTTCTTTTCTAAATAAAAAATCAATCTATACTATACGCGATCAACCTTATAAATTAATAAGGCGATATGCGCTATTCACAACTTTCGAAAGGTTCAATAGTTATGAATGGCGCACATCCGCCACCTTGCATTAACTTGGGCTAATTAAGCCAAAGCTGCAGCAATCTTGTTTACCAAGTCTTGAACAGTTGTGATATCATCAGCAACTTCCAACTTGATGTCGAATTCGTCTTCAACGCGGTTCAAAACTTCAAACAAATCCAATGAATCAGCATCGATATCATCGGCCATGTTAGTCGTCAATTCAACTTCTGAATCTTCCAAATCGAATTGGTCGATCAAAATTTCTTTTACCTTGTCAAAAATAGCTTCGTTAGTCATGTTAAAATCCTCTTCTTCTATATATATGAAATTAGTTTATACGTTTTACAATAGGTACGTATTACACCTGGATGATTAAGGCACCAGCGGTTAAGCCGCCACCAAAGCCCGCCAAGGCTAGTTTTTGACCTGGTTGAATCTGGCCTGCCGCTTGTAATTCAGCGAGCAAGATACCAATGCTAGCAGCGCTCGTATTACCATATTCAGCCATATTTTTCGGGAATTTCTCGATTGGTTGGCCAAAGCGTTTAGCGATTGAATCGATAATGCGACTGTTTGCTTGATGTAACAAGAACAAATCGATATCATCAGCCACTAAATCGGCTTTGACCAACGCCTCAGTCAAGACACGAGGGACTTCGCGGGTCGCAAAACTGTAAACAGCCCGCCCATCCATGTGAAAATACGGATCACCAGCAGTAATTTTGCCAGTCAAATTTTCATTAGCCAACACACCGGCCACTAAGGCTTCACCTTGCGCCCCGTAAGTGCGTAAAGATTCCGCCAATAAGCCAACTGGGGCTTCTGTGCGCTCAACTACCACGCCAGCCGCGCCATCACCAAACAAGACGGAAACGGACCGGTCTTGCCAGTCAAGCAACTTGCTTAGGACTTCGGCACCAATCACCAAACCACGTGAATAACGCGCGGTTAGAAAGGCACTTGCCGTACTTAAGCCATACACAAACCCTGAGCACGCTGCATCTAAATCCAAGGCAAACGCATTCGTTGCGCCAATTGCCCCTTGCACGCGAGCAGCAACACTAGGTGTCAGACTATCCGGCGACATCGTGCCGACAATGATAAAATCTAATGTCAACACATCAATCCCGGTTTGTTCGAGGAGTGCTTGGGCAACTTTAATTGCCAAATCACTCGTGTTGTCACTTGTAACAACGTGGCGCCGATGAATCCCAGTTCGTGAATGAATCCATTCATCGTTGGTGTCCATGATCGTGGCCAAATCGTCATTGGTGACAATGTGTTCTGGAACTACCTTAGCAGTCCCGACAATTCTCATCTGTTCCATTTTTTCACTCCCAGCACACGTTTTAGTTCATTAATTGATGTAAATAATCTTGTAGGCGCATAACAGCCGTTTCAATTTTATTCGCATCAGATTCATCTAAACTATCCAACAGCGCGTGCGCAATGCCACGATGGAAGGCTTCGTGAGCGCGATAAACAATTTTGCCCCGATGGCTAAGGGTAATCCACACCATCCGGCGATCGTTTTCATCACGCTTGCGTTCCACGTAACCTTTGCGAACTAACTTATCGATGGCACTGGTGGTCGCACTTGGTGTCAAGTGGACCATCCCAGCCAATTCAGAAGCTGAGCGAGCTTGGTACATTGAGATGGCAGCAATCGTATGCATGTCCTTTAATGTGATATCTTTGAAATCCGAACCTTGGAGGTAATCTTCTTCCACCCACATAACATTATTGAACACGTCTACGAGAGCTTCGTTAATTCGTTCGAATGATTGTCCGCGTTCATCTGCCATAGTATTGCTTATGACCGCTCTACTTTTCATCCGGTGCCACCACAAACATCAACTCGGCCTTGGTTGCAACTTTACCTTCAACCGTGGCTTGGACGTTCACAGTTCCCATGTTTTCACGTAGGGCACCAAATGTGACGTGTAATTCTAGTACATCACCTGGGCGAACCATTTCTCTAAACTTAGCATTGTCAATTCCAGTCATGTAAGCTGTCTTACCCTTAAACTGGGGTGAAGACAAAATCAAGATAGAAGCGGCTTGTGCTAGGGATTCAATGATTAATACCCCTGGCATCACAGGATTTCCTGGGAAATGACCTTGGAAGAATTGTTCATTAATTGTCACATTCTTGATCGCAGTGATTGATTCACCAGGCACCATCTCCATCACCTTATCCATGTATAAGATTGGGTAACGGTTTGGAATTAACTCCATGATTTCAGTCGTCGTTAGAACTGCCATGATGTACCTCCTTTCTTAATTTAGTTCGAAAATCGAAATATTCGATAGTTTGATATTACTATTAATCAAAATGTTTGTCAATGTGATTTAAATAAAATTATCAACTTACAAAACGTTGGTACACTTGACTTCGTTGCCTGTTACACAGTTGTAATAAACCCCGTCATTTCGGCCACTTACCAATAGTTAGGGGCTGACCATGACAGAAATATCGTCATAATCAGCCCCAAATTAATTATTAGTTTACATATAAATAGTATATCGACGTTTAAGCGAGCCCAATCCGCTTGAAGATATCATCAATGTGGCGCAAATGCCAGTGATAGTCAAAAGCATCATCGATTTGGGCCTTCGTTAAGACGCTGGTGATCTTAGTTTCAGCATCAACCAAGTCGCGGAATTGCAATTGTTCATCCCATGAACGGGCCGTCAAAGGTTGCACTGTATCGTAAGCTTGCTCACGTGACCAATCAGCCCCATCCATCAAGGCATACATCAACCGTTGTGAATAAATCAAACCATAAGTACGTGTCATGTTGTACTTCATCGCATCTGGGAAGACGCCCAAATTGTTCACGATGTTGGTCAACCGGTGCAACATGTAATCCAAAGTTGCGGTGGCATCAGGCAAGATCATGCGTTCAGCAGATGAATGTGAAATATCACGTTCATGCCACAATGGCACGTTTTCAAACCCAGCCACGGCATACCCGCGCAAGACACGTGAAAGCCCAACCACGTTTTCAGAACCGATTGGATTACGCTTGTGTGGCATTGAAGATGAACCCTTTTGGCCCTTGGCAAAGCCTTCTTCGACTTCATGAATTTCAGAACGTTGGAGACCACGAATTTCCACAGCCAATTCTTCTAAGGTTGTTCCAATCAAAGCAATCGTTGAAAGGTAATCAGCATGCAAATCACGTGGCAACACTTGTGATCCAATTGGTTGGGGTGTCAAGCCAAGCACGTCCATGGCAGCTTCTTCAACACGAGGTGGCACATTGGCAAACGTCCCAACTGAACCAGATAACTTACCTGTTTCAACGGCAGCAGCCACGTAATCAAAGCGTTCAATATCCCGAACAGCCGCTTGATAATAACGCGCCATCACTAGGCCGAAAGTGGTCGGTTCAGCGTGGACACCGTGCGTCCGGCCCATCATAACAGTATTCTTATACTTCAAAGCAATGGCCTTTAAGGCATCACGATAGGCAATCAAATCAGCTTTGATGATGTGGTTAGCATCGCGTAAACGCAAAGCTTGGGCGGTATCAACGACGTCAGTAGAAGTCAAACCATAGTGAATCCACTTACGTTCGTCACCCAATGATTCAGAGACATTCCGTGTAAAAGCCACGATATCATGATGGGTAGTTTCTTCAATTTCAGCGATGCGATCAACGTCAAACTTAGCTTTGGCTTTGATTTGATCCAAATCAGCTTGTGGCACGAGGCCTTCTTTAACCCAGCCTTCAGTAACGGCGATTTCAACATCCAACCACGCTTGGTATTGGTTTTGCATTGACCAGATGGCAGCCATTTCTGGTCGCGTATAACGTTCAATCATGATAATTCCCTTTCAGTTGTCAAACGCATTTTGTGCGTTGAGGTAATATATTTATTTTAACGTAAATTCCGGATAAAAAAAAGGTCACGTCCGATAATCGTGCGCAATTTCCGAACTTTGTTTTTGTTAGTGTGTGAAACCTTTCGTCCCTTTGGGCCGAGGTGTTTTGGGGTTGGTCGGGGAAATGACTCCGCTTTGCTACTGTTGAAGTGGGCGACACGGTCCCACTAGTCTAAGGGATTCGGCTCCGCTGGCGCGAAACCAACTCCCTAAGACCGCGTTGGTGCCGCTACCTCGCTGATTCCACTACAACAGCAGCAAAGCTCCGTCATTTCCCCGACCAACCCCAAAACACCAACCTCCGCGCTGCTCCGGTTACTAAATATCTAGTTTTTCTCCACTAACTTCAATTCGAGAAAGATTGCTAAATTCAGTCAGCAATCAAATATATTCTTGCTTGTATAAATTTGCCACAGAAGTTCCAGCACTATTCATACAATTTACGCCACACTCGCGACCATCTAATCAAACCTTCAAATCAGTATTAAATAATTTAGGATTAAAGCTGAAGTTCTAGGGCTGGAATGGAGCTAACGCGACTGGAAGCCGATCTTTGGGTTTGGTGCGGGTAAGGGCGGAGCATTGGGGCTGTTGTAGGGGGTTAAGCGAGGTAGCGAAACGATTAAGACCCATTTTTTGGCCCACGCTCTTGGGCCGAAAAATTCTGGTCGTATT
>JAITQG010000017.1 GCA_031289015.1 Lactobacillaceae bacterium | reverse complement strand
AAAGAAGGCTACGGTAAGGCTTATATTAATGGCTTTGCTGAAGTTTTAAAGGATCCAGCGGAGTTTGATTATATTTTAACGATTGACGCTGATTTACAACATAATCCAAAGTACATTGCAGATTTTGTTGAAAAAGCTGAGCAAGGGTCCGACTTCATCAATGCATCTCGCTATATTTTCGGGGGGGGGGGGTACCCAACTGGAAGCTTAGTAGAAAACTATTAAGTATTGGCGGAAATATGTATACTAAATTATTTTTAGGTACAGACATTACTGATTATACGGGTGGGTATGTCATGTATTCTAGACGTATTTTAGAGAATATTGATTTTTCTAATTTTAATAACACTAGTTACGGGTTCCTCTTAGAAATCAAATATAAAGCCAAAAAAATTGCGCATAAAATTGTTGAAGTGCCAATTGTGTTTGAAGAACGTGAGTCTGGTGATTCAAAGTTGCCAAGTGACATCGCGATTGAAAACTTGAAGTTAGTTTTGAAACTGAGGTTTGGCAAACATGATTCATAAATTAATAAACAGACCAGAGTTTAAATTTTTATTGGTAGGTGGCTCAGTCACGGGACTTAATTTTATTTTGTATAGTGGCTTGGTCGAATTTATTCGACCAACATTTTGGGGTATGGAATCAAGAACTAGCTCGCAAATTATTTGTTGGCCTGCGTTGGTGATGTTGTCGTTTCTATTGAATAAAAGTTTTGTGTGGCAGTCAACAAAGCGCAAAAGAGATACGATTGTACAATTCTTTGTTTTATATGTCATCACAGGATTAGTGATTCAGCCTTGGGTAATTCACTATTCATTCTTTGCCTTTGATGCTGTACCGGTTTTGAAGGGGCATCTATATACTTGTAATTTATTGGCCTGGTGTTTGTCAGTTGGAATTGGGATGATTGCAAATTTCCTAGGTGGTCGGTATATGTTTAAGAAGACCGGGGGTAAATAAAAATGATGACAAAAATATTTAATTGGCTTTTAAACAAGCAAAAAATCATCGGTATTTTTATTGGCTTCATAGTTATCTTGGCCTTCTTTATCGTTTTTATATTGGCTAATCCATTTATTAGGCAAATAGTTTTATTAAACGGTGATTCATTAACGTTACCAATTATATTTAACGAATTATTTGCCGGTAAAATAGCTGATTTTAATTTTTTCACGCAAACATTTGTATTTCCAGAATTGTTTTTGTATTTACCATGCTATTTGATTGGAAAGTTACTTGCCTTAAAGCTTGGAATCGCTATAGGTATGATGATTTCATTGATGCTAAACACAATCCTTGATATGGGAATTGTGATGTGGTTGTTTTATTGTATAAGTCGCACAATCGTAAGTTCAAAAATGAGAGCACTTTATAGTAGTTTAGTTGGTGTTACACTTCTTGCAGCGATGCATTTAATGTGGTTTTGGTCAAAGGTAACCGACTTTAGTTCTAATATTGCAATTGATTTAACAAACACATACTATTATGGGGCTGTTATTTCTGGATTACTGATTTTAATTTTGATTATTAAGATTTTTCAATTGAATGATTATAAAATTGAAAATGCTAAGTTAATTCGGAACAGCATTTTATTGGTAATCATCAGCGCGCTAACAACATTATCGGATCAACTATTTATTATCTTTGTTGTTGCGCCAAGTTTGTTATGTATGACATTGTTCCTAATAAAACAAGAATTCAAACCGTATAAATTTATTTTTTCAATGGTTCCGTTGCTTCTGGGTGTTGTACTTGCGAAAGTGTTTCTTAAAATCAGTAAAATCATCGTCCCATCTGAAGATATGATCGGTCGCAGCACAACGGCTCAATGGATTGACTATTTTCATACCATGTCAGCCAGCCATATATGGCTAATAACATTTGGGGTGTGTGTTGTTTTTGCTCTTATTGCTATCATGATTGGATTATTAAAACTTAGAAACAAGCAGTTTGTCCCAGCCATTATGTTATTGTTTGCTGGAAGTGCACCAATCGTTAATGGGATGATCATTGTAGGCCTTGGTATGCAAGTGACTGGTAGATATTTTATTACTTTTTGGTTATATCCATTGATTTTAATGGTATATCTAGTTGCAACAGTTAAGAATAATATAATTTGTAGAATCATAAATACATTAACCGTTGTGACACTGTTTATTTTATTTAGTTTTACCTGTATTGAGTCCAGAAAAAACGTTGTCTTACCTGTAAGAAACACATATGTACAACAAGTTATTAAACTGGCTAACAAGACTGGTGATAAGCCATTTGCCATTTTGGGAGACTATTTTCAAATTCGAGCAATCGATTTATATAGTGATAATAAGATTGTAGCTAGGCAAGCTAGATTTGATGGAATCGATAAAAAAATGAAAGAACATATCGCTCAGAGCACTTCTGATTATGATTACGAATTCCATTATTATCTATCAAGTAGATCTGATGATAGGACGTTTGCGGCAGAGTATCCGCCAGATAAGATTTACAAATTAGCTGGGCCTGAGGGATATCAAGTGTGGTATTATAAACACAATATCCTTGCTTTGAAAAAATAGTAAACGGGGTATTGGAAAGGTTGGATACTATAATCCACGAATTCAATCATCCTAATATTAGTATGATATAATTATAGAAGATTTTATTTAGACGAATTTTAATTGGAGATAAATATGAAAACTGCATTAATTACAGGTATTACTGGGCAAGACGGTGGTCACTTAGCTAAGTTCTTGCATGATGAAAAGGGCTATGAAGTTTACGGAATTATTCGTGGACAACAAAATCCCAAGCGTGGCGCTGTTGAAGCTGAATATCCCTATGTAAAGCTCATCCAAGCTGATTTAACTGATCAATCATCATTGATTCGGGCCATGGTTGAAGCTAATCCAGATGAAGTTTATAATTTGGGTGCTATTTCGCATGTTGGGTATTCTTTCAAGGATCCAATGTTGACTGCAGATGTAACCGGTAAAGGCGTGTTGAACATGCTTGAAGCGATTCGGTTGACTGACAAAGATAACAAAGTGCGATTCTACCAAGCTTCAACGTCTGAAATGTTTGGTGGCACGGATTATAACCGACCAGAAGGCGGCTATACCGAAGAATCACTGTTCCATCCCCGCTCTCCATACGGCGTAGCAAAGTTGTATGGTCACTGGATTACTAAAAATTATCGTGAATCATATGATATGTATGCTGTGTCAGGTATCCTATTTAATCACGAAGGTGAACGCCGCGGTGTTGAATTCGTAACGCGTAAGATTTCTAATGCCGTTGCGCGCATTAGCTTGGGCCTTCAAGATCACATCGAACTTGGTGATTTATATCCTAAGCGTGATTGGGGCTATGCTGGTGATTACGTCAAGGGAATGTGGTTAATGTTGCAACAAGACACACCAGATGATTACCTATTGGCAACTGGTGAAACACACTCAATTGGTGAATTCTTAGACTTGGCCTTCCAAGAAGTCGGAATTTCTGACTGGAAGCCATACGTGGTGCAAAATCCTGCCTTCATGCGACCTGCTGAAGTAGATTTGTTACTTGGTAACCCAAAGAAGGCTGAAGAAAAGCTTGGTTGGCATCGTGATGTTGACTTCCCAGGTTTGGTGAAGCTAATGGTGCAACACGACTTAGAACTTGAAGCTAAAAACGTGAAATAGAAACTAAATTGGAGAGGTGTTAATAGCAATATTTAACACTTTTTCAATTTTTTGGAGTTTAAAGATGGCAAAAATTGTTGTTACGGGAATTAATGGGTTCGTGGGTTTCCACTTGGCTCAGTTATTATCAAGTAAAGGCTATGATGTGATTGGCATCGGGATTGAAGCCAAGATGAATGCTAACCTCACGCCTTTTGTGAGCGAGTATTATGTAGTTGATTTAGTGCAGAATTATCCTGAACTACCAGACGTTGATGGGTTGATTCATTTGGCTGGTTTTTCTGCGGTGGGGCCTTCTTATGATAATCCTCAGCGCTATATCAATGGGAACACCGCCATGGTGACCAACATTGGTGAATACTATGCTAAACAAGCTAAGAAGCCGCGGATTGTGATGATTAGCTCAGGTGCAATCTATGATGGTGAACAACCTATGCCAATTAGCGAAACATCTGAAATTGGCTTTGGTTCACCGTATGCGGTTAGTAAGGTCGCTGTTGAGAATCAGGCACGTTACTACAACAAGCGTGGCTTAAACATCGTGGTTGCTCGGCCATTTAATCACATTGGACCTGGGCAAGGCAAGGGGTTCTTGTTGCCTGATTTGTATGGCCGCATTAGTGAGTTAGCTGCTCACGAACATGAAATCAGCGTTGGTAACCTAGCAACTGCTCGCGACTATACTGACGTCAGAGATATAGTTAAAGCTTATGTGATGTTGTTAGAAAAGCCAGATATGCAGCATTTGGTTTATAATATCAGCTCTAACATTAGCATTAAGGGCACGCAAATTTTACAAACTGTCCTTGATGCCCTTGGCAGACAAGACGTTCAGTATCAAATTGATCCAACCTTGGTTCGGCCAACTGATATTTTACAAATTCAAGGTAGTCATCAACGTTTAACTGGTGAAACTGGTTGGGAACCAAGTTATGACTTGGCGACGACAATTAACGATTTTATTACGTACGCAAGACAGGAAGTGAAATAAAATGAAATTAATTTTACTATCAGGTGGATCAGGCAAGCGATTATGGCCACTGTCAAACAATCAACGCTCAAAGCAATTTATTAAGGTACTACGCCACGAAGACCATTTGGAATCAATGGTGCAACGGGTTTGGCGCCAGTTAACCGCATTAGGCTTGAAAAACGATACGTATATCGCGACAGGTGCTAACCAAGCCACGATTTTAAAGGATCAATTGGGAATCAATGATGATCAAATTATCACTGAACCCACGCGTCGGGATACATTCCCAGCAATTGCCTTGGCAACTAGCTACCTTAGTTCAAAGGTGCATGCCGATTTGGATGAAACGGTTGTTATTTTGCCGGTTGATCCATACGTGGATGTCGAGTTTTTTAACCGCATTAAAGATTTGGATACATTGCTGAATGCGTCACACGCTACATTGGGCCTCATCGGGATTGCGCCAACTGTGCCGTCAGAAAAATACGGCTATATTGTGCCAAAGCAACTCGATAGTATTGAAGTTAAAGAGTTTAAAGAGAAGCCAAATCAACTTTTGGCAAAACAGTTGATTAGTGAAGGTGCCATGTGGAATGCTGGGGTCTTTGGCTTTAAGCTAACGACTATGCACGACACCCTAGAAGAACTCAATATTTCGACTGATTTTGATTATTTGGTTGAACACTATGAAACTTTGCCTAAAAACTCATTCGATTACGAATTCGTGGAGAAGCAACAAAATATCGTTTTCAACCGCTATGAAGGCTATTGGAAAGATTTGGGGACTTGGAACACGTTGACTGAAGAAATGGGTGCTAAGACGGTTGGTTTTACGTCAGAACTCATTGATACGGAAAATACGTTTGTTGTTAATGAAACAGCCATTCCAGTTGCCGTCATCGGAACCAAAGATTTAATTGTTGCTGCTGGACCTGAAGGAATTTTGGTTTCAAGTAAAGAAGAATCACCCCGTGTAAAGGAATTGCCAGCTAGTTATTTTGAAAGTATTCACTTTAGCGAGGCTGACTGGGGACATTACCACAGCTTATTGGATAATGAGCAGGTTAACATCAATCTGTATCATGTGTTGGATAATAAGACGTTTGTGAAGCAACTTGCTGACAATCAAAAAGTTAGTCAAGCCGGTGGCCAAGGCATAATCAAGGAACACGCCGGACAAGTCGAAGTTAGTGGAATTAAAGATTTTAATTTTTTGATAATAACGGAGAAATAGACATAATGGATACACAGTTGCGTTATCAAGAATGGTTGAATAATCCGGCTTTTGATGAGGATATTAAAGCTGAATTACGTAAAATTGAGGCTGACCAGTCCGAAATCGATGATCGGTTTTATAAGGATTTAGAATTTGGAACGGGCGGTCTACGTGCGGTGGTTGGTGCCGGCACGAACCGGTTAAATCGCTATACTGTACGGCGCATCACAGCTGGATATGCTGATTTTTTGGTGCAACAATATGGGCACGATGCGCAAGTGCGTGGTGTAGTGATTGCCCATGATATGCGACATGGCTCACAAGAATTCACGCTCGAAGCTGCGCGCGTTTTTGCGGCGAAGGGGATTGCGACTTACCTCTTTAAAGGGATTGCACCAACACCAGAATTAAGCTTTGCGGTGCCTTATTTAAATGCGATTGGTGGCGTGGTAATCACGGCTAGCCATAATCCAGCAATTTATAATGGCTACAAAATTTATGATGCAACAGGGGGACAGGCTGTGCCTAGCTTAGCTGAGCCGGTCATTGCTGAAATTAATAAGCTTACTGATTATGCAGCCATTCCGTTGGCCAGCGCAGATGATACCTTGATTCATTGGCTGGATGATACCGTGGATACTGCGTTCATCGCCGCACAAAAAACTAATTTACGCCAACCAGTGATGCTCCAAGAGATGGGAAAGCAAATCAAGATTGTGTATACGCCACTGCATGGATCCGGCAAGCGGATGATTTTAAAAGGTCTTCAAAATGCCGGATTTAAACATGTGTACACCGTCGAATCACAATTGGTAGAAGATCCTGAATTTAAAACCGTGAAGTCACCTAATCCAGAAGACCCCGAAGCATTAACGATGGCATTAGAAGTCGCTAAACAAAAAGATGCTGATTTAATCATGGGAAGTGATCCGGATGCTGATCGCGTTGGAGTCTTAGTTAAGACTGGTGAGGGTGTATACACGCCGTTAACAGGGAATCAAGTTGGTTCGTTGTTGGTGTATTATTTACTTGCAAATGATGCTGATTTAGCTGATAAGAAGGCGCCATTTATTGCTAATACAATTGTGACTAGTGAACTTGGCGCCAAAATTGCTGAAAGCTTTGGAGTTGAAACCGTTTCGACATTGACGGGATTCAAATACATTGGTGAACAGATTAACTTGTTGCAAGATGAACACGACTTTATCATGGGTTATGAGGAGTCGTATGGTTATTTAATAGGCACGTTAGCTCGGGATAAAGATGCCGTCGGGAGTGCTATGCTGATTGCCGAAATGACCGCATATTACTTGCGTGAAGGTAAAACCTTAGTTGATCAACTAAACAATATTTTTAAGGAATACGGTTACTATCAAGAAAAATTGGTCAGTCGTACCTTAAAGGGGCAAGATGGAATGGCTGAAATTCAACGGTTAATGCACGTCTACCGTGGATTGCCAGCTGCTGAATTAACCGCATTTGGCATTGAATCGGTTAAAGACTATGCCACAGGTATAGATGGCTTACCTCAAAGTGATGTAGTTAAGTTCTTTTTTGCAAACGGTTCATGGATTGCGGTACGGCCTTCAGGGACTGAACCTAAAATTAAATTTTATCTGGGTGCGAAGGGTGAAACGCAACAAGTATCTGATGACAACATGGCGTTGTTGCAAAAATTTATTGTTCGTTAAGCAATAATAGCCACAGAAATAGAAAGAACACAATCATGATTAGAAAAAATTTCGGATATATATACTTTAAACGTTTTCTGGATATTTCAGCAGCTGTTTTTGCGTTGATTATATTTTCGCCGATTTTTGCCTTAATTACGCTTTTCTATCTATTTGGTAAAAATAAAGGACCAGTTTTTTATAAGCAAAAACGAGTCGGGCAAAATGGGCATTATTTTTATATCTACAAATTTAGGTCAATGATTGTCAATGCTGAAGAAAAACTGTATGCCAATAAAGCATTGTATCAAAAATTTGTTGATAACGGCTATAAGCTAGCCACGAAAGAAGACCCGCGAATCACCACATTTGGTGCCTTTATTCGCAAGACTTCATTGGACGAATTGCCCCAGTTTTTAAATATTTTATATGGCGATATGACCATTATTGGTCCCCGACCGGTTGTTGATAAAGAACTGGTTGAGTATGGAAACCAAGAGCGTGTTGCTAAATTATTGTCCGTAAAACCTGGAGCCATGGGGCTGTGGCAAGGCACAGGGCGTAGTGAAATTCCTTATCCAGAACGGGCTGATATTGAATTAGAATATGTTGACAAAGCCAGTATTTGGTTTGACTTCAAGGTCATGTTTTTAAATGTGAAGGCGATCTTAGTTGGAACCGGTGCACAATAAAAGTTAGTTGAACGGATAAACGAGGAAGTCAGATGTTTTCGAAACCAAAGCCATTCAGACAAATAAATAAAAAAGACCTCCTAGGCCACTTGAAAAACATCATTTCGAGTGGCTCTATTGCGTTTGCAGTCGTTTTAATCGGCAAAGCCATGCAAATTTCAAACTATACCGATTTTTATTTAATCATGAAGGCTAGTATAACTTCTGGGATATTTGTCGTAATGTTCATTGGGCTCATGGTTGCCTTTAATAAGCTAGCAGGACAATTACCAGGTAAGCAATCCACGTCAGTAAGGATGACTAGTGGGTTGTTTACAATTTTCACGGTAGTTGGGCAACTAGCCGATTTAACACCAAATTTACCGCACGAACACGTTGGTAAAATAATTGTTCTGGAAATCATCAACCTCGTCGGGCTATTCTTGCTGTACCAATTTGTAGTTAGCAAAATATTCAGTTGGTTTGATCAATGGATTAATCAAACCGCTAACAATAAATTAGAGGTGAGGCAGTCTGTGATTAAAATAGCTATTAAACGGCATTTTTTCATTTTTTCATTTAGCGTGATATTAATCTGTTGGTTGTCCATCCAATTCTGGTTGTTACCTGGGATTATCAACTATGATGGCTACAATCAATTGAATCAATTTTTCGGGTTGCCAGTTTGGAGCAAAACGATGCCCCTTGCCTGGAGCCAACACCATCCGCTGTTGTCAACACTCGTCATGGGTGGCATTATGCAACCGTTTATGCAGTTTGGGGCTGACAAGGCCGTATTTGCCTACACAACCGTGCAAACCTTGTTTAATGCGTTTGCAATGGCGTATGCTACCACGAGAATTGTTAAATGGACAGATTCGTTGAAATTTACGATTGGCTCTGTTTTGTTTTTTGCATTGTCACCAGTCTTTGCTATTGATAATACGTCTGTCGTTAAAGATACCCTGTTTATTGGGATTTATTTGTTAGTTGGCGTGTTCTTCGCTGATTTATTAATTTGTGGTGTGCAAAAGAGAAAATATTCAATGAAAGTTATTGTGGGGTTCAGCTTTTTTGCTACGCTTGCGATGCTATACCGTGCAAACGGCGTGTACGTTGTCATACCTGCTGTTTTGTTATTAATTTGTATTAACTCGCGGCACGTTAACCGCTTAATTGCTCTCATAATCTTGGTCACTACTTTTGGTACATATCAAATTACGGATACGTTACTTGCCAAACATTATCAAGCAACGCCTACAGAAATCACAGAAGCCTTATCGATTCCGTTGCAACAGACAGCGCGAACGTTAAAATATAAACCAGAGACGGTGACACAAAAAGAAAGCCAAGCAATTAATCAAGTTATTGATGTTAGTAAAACAGCGGAATTATATGATCCACTATCCTCTGATGCAGTTAAACGTTCTTTACGGTTTAACGGGAATGTTGTGACTAAGCACCAGGTTTTAAACTATCTCAAGCAAGCGTGGTTACCTGGCTTGCTCAAAGCACCAGTGACCTATATTAAAGCAACACTCTACAACACTTATCTATATTATTATCCGTGGAGCAACCGGACCGTTCAACCAGCTGTTTTGCTAAGTAATAACGTCGCAAAACCGATGAAAACGGCTATGTTCGATTATAATATGTGGTTTGGCGTCGACGAGACAACTAATCCATACTTTATCAAATATATTGATTGGTTGAGAACAACATTGCCAATGGGGGTGTTATTTAATAACGCCCTACCATTTTGGCTATTTATTGGGCTGGCCATTTACTTGTTCAGTCGGAAATATTATATGGGCTTATTGTTGCTTTGTGGCCCAGCCCTAAACTTTTTGGTACTCTTAGCCAGTCCGATCAATGGCTTGTTGCGGTATACGACACCAGTTGTGACATGGTTACCGATTGTTGTTGCAGTGGCGTTTGTGGTTGGGCGACTATTTAATGATGAAGAACAGCTAAAATCTAAGGAAAATTTAGATATAAGCTAGTAGTTGAATTAAATAAGGTTTGATAAATTACTTGCTGGTTGTTATAAATTTGTAATATATCTCCTGTAATCTAATAATAAGTAAAATCAAAAGATTCATGTGGGGATTTATATGATCACGAGGTTACAAAATCAATTAGAAAACGTTATGCCAGCTTTATTTGGTACCGGGTTAGTTATTTACGCCTTTACTGCTTTGGCTTTCTATTCGTATGCATTGAATCCTGCTAATCTGGTGAATGGCTATGCAGGGACTTACCTGATTTTGTTAGGCTTGATTCGCATCAAGCCTAGTAAAAATAAAGTGGTGCTAGGCTTAATCGTTGCCGTCGCACTTTTTACAATTATCGGTAACGCAATATTTCACTATACTGATTCGAGCAGCGTATGGGGAGAATTGATTTCCTGGACATGGTCAGGTTTAATTGCCCTTAGTATTAGTGAATTTTATTATTCGCGCTTTAAGTCTTTTCTAACGATTTGGCAACTCGTGTTGATGGCACTGTTATTGCTTAGTGCCATCATGAATGTGACAGAGATAAACATGAGTATCTCCTCTTTATTTACCGGCGTACTACATAATAGTCGAATTTCACGGGTGGGTATTGGTTTTTCAAATGTTAATTTTTTGGGTTCATTTGCCGGTACCCTGATGATGATCTCCGTTTTTCAAATTATAAAAAATAATCTGCGTATATTTTCAATTACAACCTTTTTGTTTGGTTTGTTATTGCTGCTCAACGCTGGCTCACGGACGCCACTGATTGCATTTGTGGTAGCCACAATTGTTGGTGGTATAATTATCGTCTTAAAACGTTGGGGAAAAATGCTGTGGTTAGGGGTAACAGCGGGACTAGTAATTGCCACCCTATGGTTTGTTTTGATTATTTACTTTGACACTCCAAGCTCTGCATTTTTTAAAGCCTATGATTTAGCGTCGTCAAAGCGATTAAGTTTAGGCTATGAGGTTGCTCAATATTTAAAGAAACATCATTTAGAAGTATTAGGCACAGGCTTGCGCAATAAAGCGCTTATCAAGGAATTGTTTTTCCCTGGGTGGACGTGGAGTATTCAATTAGATAGCTCGATTGGCTATTATTTATTCACGCTTGGTAATATTGGCCTCACATTTATTATTGGTATCTGGGTTTGGATTCTAATTCGTATCGAAAAATATGGTAGCAAAATTGCAGTACTAACCGGATTATATGTTTCGGTCTTTATGTTTTTTGAACACGTTTTGTTTACTTATGCTGGCTTCTTTGGCGCCTTTTGGACTACATTGATTTTTATCTTATTACGGATGGTTGCCAATCGGGACGAACATGCTATTTCAATTGAAGAGCCTGTCATCATAGAAGAATCACTGAATCTATCGAGAAATCAACGACAAAAACCCACATTCAAATTAGTTGATTACCTAAAAAAGAAAATTAAAAACTATTTATCTGCTGGTAATTACGTAGGGCGTAAATAAATATGCGAAAAAAAAATAATCTAAAGTTAATCATTGATTTATTTTTAACGGCCATAGTTGTTGGGGCGGGTGTTTTCTTGTGGATAAATGGTGATCATATTCCACCACGCCAAGCTCGTTATATGGCACAAGTACAAACAGTCAATACAGATATTGATAATACCATGCTTAGAAGTCTGTCATGGCTCGCCAACCGTGCAGTTGTACACATGCAGTATGATGATGATCCACAGCAAATTGTGGATAAATATACTGGGGACTATAAAAGTAATTTAGCCATCATTCAAAAAGATGATCCACAAGCTATGACCGTCATCAACAATCAGCTTGCACGGTTCACACAATTTACTAAAATTAACAAATATACTAAAAAAGAATTACGTGCGTTTGGGGTGAAGATGCCATACCAGGATCCAACCGAAAAAATTCGGTTTCAAGATGGTATTCGCCAGTTGAAAATCAAAATCGCTCAAGAAGCTAAGCAAAAGCACGCTGAATTGTTGGAGAAAAAGGCGAGTGATGACAAAGCTGAAGCCGAACGGCAGGCTTCACTCGCTGAAAGCCAAGCCGTCGCGGCTAGTATTGCGGCAGAAGAGGCAGCCAAGGCTAGTGCAGCTAGCAGTTCACGTGCCAATACTGAACCATCTGGATCGGGTAGTACTTCATCATCAGATAGTTCGGATATTCCAGTTGCACCAGTCACTCCCGACCAACCATCGTCATCTTCAACAAGTAGTTCGAGTAGCGAATCATCATCAAGTGCTAGTTCAAGCAGTAGTAGTGAAGATGATGCAGCAGTCCAATAAGGTCAAGAACTAACAAATGAATAATCGAGGAATCAACATGACCATTACGCCCAAGGTTGAAAATCAGATAATTAATAAAATCAACACGCAATTAACTAATGTTACGATCGCATTTACCAGTTCGTTTGCAATAGTGTTTTTATGCAAAGCAATGCGTATCTCAAATGAAATTAATTTTTATTTTGTATTAAAAGATGCGTTGCTATCATCTTCATTTATGTTGCTATTTATTGGGTTAATGATCATTTTTTGTAAAAAGCCTGATTTGGTTAAAATTAAAAGCAGCCTTTCTACTAGTATTGCTAGTGGTGTATTTACAATTTTAACGATAATTGGTCAAATAGCTGATTTAACCAGTGATTTCCCACACGATAACCTAGCTAAAATTGCGGTGCTTGAAATCATTAATCTGGTGGGGTTATTTTTGGTGTATCAATTTATTATTGCGAAATTATTCAATAAATTAGATGCATACATTCAACAAACCGCTAAAAAGAGTTTTAATAAACCCAACCAACCAATATTAAAGTGGATTGAAAACCATATTTTTATTTTTTCACTAATCGTATTGATGGTTTTTTGGGCGCCCATTCAGGTTTGGATTTTACCTGGTATCATTAGATATGACGGATTTAATCAATTAAATCAATATTTTCAACTTCCCGTATGGAGCCAAACGCAACCACTTGGCTGGAGTAATCACCATCCTTTGGTATCAACACTGATTATGGGGGGGATAATCGAACCGTTTATGAAATTTGGGGCTGATAAAGCTGTGTTTGTGTACACGATGTTCCAAACTATCTTTAATGCGCTGGCGATTTCGTTTGCGATCACTAAGATACAAGGTTGGGTGAAATCCGTTAAGTTTTCATTAATCGCATTATTGTTTTTTGCCTTTTCATCAGTCTTAGCAATAGACAATATGTCAGTGATTAAAGACACTTTGTTTATTGGCATTTATTTGTTAGTCGGGATATTTTTCATTGACTTAGTAATCAGCGGTGCGAAAAAAGAAAAGTACTCGCTTAAGACAATCATCGGCTTCGTCTTTTTTACAGCGTTAGCGATGTTATATCGAGCTAACGCGGTTTACGTGATTGCGCCAACTATTTTGTTATTGATTTTTGTTAATAAACGCCATGTTAATCGAATTATTATGGTGCTAATTTTATTTGCTACACTTGGCACTTATAAAGTCACCAATACGGTGCTGATTAATCATTTTCATGCAGCATCGACGGAAATCACTGAAGCACTTTCCATTCCGTTACAACAAACAGCAAGAACTTTAAAGTATCAACCAAAGACCGTGACGCCAACGGAAAGAAATGTCATTAATAAAGTTATTGATGTTAACGAAGCTGCTAATTTATACGATCCGCTCATATCTGATGCCGTCAAAAGATCTCGTCGCACTAATGGTAATATAGTAACTAAAGATCAAGTCTTAAAGTATTTAACAAATGCGTGGTTCCCAGGTTTGTTAAAAACACCGCTTACGTATATTAAAGCGACGATTTATAATACCTATTTATATTTTTATCCTTGGAGTAACCGCACGGTACAATCACCAGTCGTCATAAGTAATAGTGTGGCTCGGCCGATGAAAACACATTATTTTGATTATAAAATGTGGTTTGGTGTTGATAATGACAATGCTAGTCCAAGGCTTGCACGGTTTATTCACTGGTTTATGCAAACAATGCCAATTGGATTATTGTTTAATAACGCCATGCCATTTTGGATTTTTATTGGCCTAATGATTTATCTAATTAGTCGAAAATATTACTATGGATTATTGTTAATTGTGGGTCCTGCGTTGAATTTCTTGGTACTGCTGGCCGGACCAGTTAATGGTTTGCTGCGCTACACGACGCCAGTGGCTACATGGTTACCAATTGTTCTAGCGGGATTGATAATAGTCGGGGCAAATAAACAAGTGGTAACGGATCAAACAGATTAGTAAATTAAGATGTTGAACGAATATACAATGCGTTAACTACATTGAAGAAGGACAGGCCCATGAGCAAACAAAAAAATAACATGCAATTTTTCGGCTTAGCTGCATACTTAGTGGTTACAGTTGCGGCATTTTATCCGATTTATAACGTTTTAAGTCGCAGTGATAGTACTAATATCATTATGACCTTGCTGGGGAATGTCATCGTATTTTATGGCTTGTTTGTCTATTTGTATGTTTTTGGAAAACTGCGCCTTAATTTTAATGTGAGTTCCGTACTTTGGTCGATGATATTTGCGTTTGTGCAAGCCATCAACAAGGCTTTTGCAAACGATTTTTCCATTAATATTTACCGTGGGCATGTCGGGTTATTTATTGTAGAATGGCTGCTAATCGGGGTGTTTGCATATCCACTCTTTAATTCGTTAAAAGCGTTGTTATTTAGCAAAACGGTAATTACACCAGAAAATATGCTGGAAAGTCATGAAGAAACACAACGGCAATTTAAATATTGGCAATTTTTACTGGTCTTTGTTGGTGTTTGGGGTATCATATTAGCCGCACAATATCCACTTGCCATGGTTTATGATGGCTTAAATCAATTAACCCAATTCGACAGTATTTTTGGTTGGACTCTAGAGGTTAAGGCCTTAAATAATCATCATCCGGTTGCCACGACATTTTTCATTGGTGCGGTGTATCACGTGGGACGTGCAATCCATGATACATTTAACTTTGGGGTATTCACGGTAGGGTTAGTTGAGGTACTCATTAATGCCTTTGGCTTCGCATTTGTGACCTATAAGTTAATAATGAGTCAGGTTAATCGCTATTTGGCATGGTTCATTGCGCTGATGATGTTGATTTCACCAGTTTGGCTGAATACTAATGCCAGCGTGGGGAAAGATGCCCTATTATTCACGCCATTGATTTTTTGGACCTATTGCTATTTTCAATTTTTATTTAAAAACAAACGGACTTGGCAACAACTATTGATTTTATTTGCGCTAGCCTTTGTGGTATCAATTATTAGGCCCAATACGTTTTATGTTATGCTGTTCACGTCACTCGCTTTGCCAATCATGGCCACGAGTTGGAAACAAGCAATGAAATTTGCGGTATTACCGATTGTGCTATTTGTTAGCTTAGAAACGTATAACGGGGCATTAGCGAAGGCGCATGTCGTACCGGCAGAAACGGTCGAAATGTTGAGCATCCCGCTGCAACAAGCTGCACGAACAGTTAGAGACCATGGTAATGAGCTAACCAAGCATGAAAAACAAGTGATTAGTGAAATTTTCCCAATTGCAACGGCACAAAAATACAATCCACAAGTCTCTGATCCAATCAAGTTTGCCTATCCATGGTTGGGGCATAATGAACAATTCAAGCAAAAATTTATCAAGTTTATTCCCGTTTGGATTGAACTAGGGATGAAATACCCAATGACGTACATTTCGGCAACTTATGCAAATTTATTTGGTTATTTTGATGTTATGCAAAAAGATCAAGGGCTAAAATTGCTATATGCGCACGATTTTCAAGCCGAAATAACAAAATATTTTGGGAAGGATAATCATTATTTGTCAAACCAAGATATTCAAGATAAAAACACATTGACTAATGCGCAAGTGGGTATTCTTGATTCACCGGGGATTGCAATTTATGAAAATCTAGGGCTATGGTCGTGGTTAATTATCTATGGCTTTGCAATGTCGCTTTGGCACTTTAAAAAGCGCAAAGAACTGTTAATGTTGCTGTTGCCAGTGGCACTAACGTTAGGTACTTTAATGCTATCGCCGGTCAATGGATATTACCGTTATTATCTGCCGATCTGGGTTATGTTACCATTTGTTATAATGGGATTTAACCTGTATTATCAAAATTCTAATAAAGGATCAAAATCATGATTATGAATCAATGGCTGTATCAGCTTTTAATAAAATTGAATACGCCTGTGCGCAACTTGGTCAATGCGACGGGTAATTTCCGTTCATTGTCGAGATTTTATGCCAGTAATTACGACAAAATAAAGGTTGATGCAAACATTTATTTGTATGAAACCCGGGATGGTCAAAATTTGTCTGACTCACCGTTGGCATTTTTGAAAGTTCTTGTTAAACGTGATGGTCTGCAACATTATGTGGTTTTTGATGAAGCTTATCTCGAAGACGTTGAACTAAGTTTGGAGCTGCAAGGCATTGAATTCGGCGATGACAGCAATGTTCATCTGGTTGAACGGAACAGCTTTGAATATATCAAATTGATGTTGAGCGCGAAGGTTTTGTTGAACAACTCAACTTTTCAAAGTTTCTTTTTGAAAAAGCCTGAGCAAATTTATATGAACACTTGGCACGGCACTCCCTTAAAGACGATGGGCTATGCGATGCCAGAAGGTGATTTTAATTCTTGGAACGTGATGCGTAATTTTTTGATGACGGATTATTTAATTTCGCCTAATGAACACACGACCAAGATCTTTACGGATGATTATAAGCTGTGTGATGCCTATACGGGGGAAATTTTGCAATTTGGTTATCCCCGGAATGATGTCTTTTTTGAAGCACCCGATGCAAAGTTGTTGGATTTCTTGACACAGCAATACAATCTCGACAGCCACAAGCAAAATTTGTTATACGCACCAACTTGGACGGATAACTTGTTGAATATGGCGGCATATGAAATCGATGCAATGTACATGAAGGATTATGAATTGTTGGAAAGCAAGCTTGGCAAGCAGTACAACATTCTTTTTAAGGTGCATCCATTCGTCTACGCTAAGCTTAAAGAGGCAGATTCGCTTGAAACGTTTGTCGTGCGGGATGGGATTGATCCAAGTAGTATCTTAGCTCTGACTGATTTGTTGATTACAGACTTCTCATCGATTTTCTTTGACTTTTTGAATACGGATAAGCCCGTCGTATTTTTTAATGAAGATCCGAGTGAATACGAAGATAACCGTGGCGCCTACATTGATATTAATAATATTCCTGGACCGTTTTATTCAGATATGCATGATGTCATTGATTACATTAGTGCGGGGGATTTCTCTGTATATGCCGATGTATATCAAAGTTTTAAAAATAAATTTGTGACGTTTGATGGACCTAAGCGGGCTGAACAAATCTTGGACTATGTGGCCAAAAAGACTGAAGCGCAGGCTAATCAAGTGGTTAAGGTCAAGTCCGACAAGCCAAGTGTGTTGATTTATACCGGTGGACTCCAAAAGAACGGGATTTCTGAAGCGTTGATCAATTTGGTCAATAACATTGATCAAACTAAATACGATTTGAGTTTGTTAGTGGCCGATCAGCGCTACAATGCGGCTTTTTATCAAAATTACAAGCGGCTAAAAGCGGGTTATCGGTTGTTTGTGGTGTTTGGTGAGAGTTCATATGGTTGGCGGAGTTTGCTGACCAAGGAAATCTCAGAAAAGCACGGTTACATCGGCATCCTGCGCCGTTTGTACCCTAAACATAGTGCGCAAATCAATGCCCAACGTTTGACGGCGGATGTGCATTTTGACATCGCAATTGATTTTGATAGCTATGTGATGGACAACGGCCAGTGGATTTCGGCTGTGAATGCAGATAAGACGTACAATGTGTTACACAATGACATGTGGCTTGAAGCTAACAAGTTAGTTAATGGAAAACTTAAGAATCCTAAGACCAAGCAATATGTGCCGTTTTGGAATTTGTTTGATACGAGTTTGTCAGTATCAGAAGCCACGATGGAAATTAACAAGCGTAAATTGAAAAAGTATATCAACGGTAGTGGGGTCTTGACGAACTTCATTGATTATCAAACGATTTTAAATAAGGTTCAAGAAGATGTTTCATACAGCCAATATGATGTCACGACGCGATTGGATGAAGTCGACATGACGAACAGTGCGCAGTTAACATCAGCCACTTTTGGTGTGGTAGATGAAGCTAAGCGGTCGGCTAGTATAGTGTCAGCCGACGCAACGCGCGCAGCCAAGGTTTTCATCACCAATTCACGGTTGTCACCAGAGAAAAATATCGACAATTTGATATTGGCGTTCGTGAAGCTGCATGCTAAGTATCCTGATGTTAAATTGCAGATTTTTGGCAGTGATGTGGGTAACTATGCGCCGGTTTTGTATCAATTAGTTGTTGAAAATGCCGCCACGGATTACATTACCTTCCATGGTTATGCAAACAACTCATTCCCTGCGATTAAGCAAGCTGATGTGTTCTTGTTGCCTAGTCATACAGAAGGCCAGTCGATTGCGTTGATGGAAGCAATGGTCTTGGGTAAGGACATCATGGCGTCAAATATTTTGGCCAATATCGAATTGCTCGACGGTGGCGATTATGGATTGCTGACTGAAGGTAACGATGTTGATGCGTTGTTGGCTTCACTAGAAATTATGGCTGCCGGACGTTATCAACGGTTGAAAACGTTTGATCCAATCGAACATAATAAAATTGCATTTCAGCAATTTGAAGATTTATTTAATTAATAAATAACATTATGCCCTTTACTGCCTACCCACGTGAATATGTAGTAGAATAGGGCATAATGTTTTTATCATAAGGATACCCCCATGAAAATTAATGAGTTTGAAAAATATTATCAAAAAAAATATACCAAAGGATCCATCGATGAGCATTTAGCAATTTATGAAACGCGCGATGGACAGGGCTTTGGCGATTCACCTAAAGCCATCTTAGATTATTGGGTTGCCAATCTGCCAGAGTATGAACATATCATCGTGGTTAAGGCGGCTGATATCGCTTTTTTGACGGCAGAATATGCTACGTTTGATAACGTGACTGTTGTAGAATACCTGAGTAAAGCCCATGCAGATGGGATGTTAACGGCGAAGTACGTGATTACCAACGCCTTGATTTTTACGAGTTATTTTACCAAAAAGACTGGTCAGATTTTTGTGAATACATGGCATGGCACACCGGTTAAAAAGATGGGCTACGCAATGCCTGGTGGGGTCATGGGATCATGGAACGTCGTACGAAATTTTGTGATGACGGACTATTTGTTGGCGCCCAATGAGCACACGGAAACGATTTTTAGGCGTGATTATCGACTTGATGGCATATATGACGGCACAATTTTGCGTATGGGGTATCCGCGAAATGACGTGTTGATCAATGGACTCGATGCTGACAAGACCACCAAAATACGGACAACGTTGGGGTTGAATCCTGCGCAACCATTTGTGCTGTATGCGCCGACATGGACTGGTGATAATGCTACACTGTCATTGCAAAGCAAAGTGTTTACGGATTATTTAAAGGTGATCAACAAAACCATTGAACTTGGCTTTCAAATTCGCCTCAAAGTACATCCGTATTTGTGGGAATTAGCCCAACAAGATCAAGCCATTGCACCATATCTGATTGCAGATACGGTCGAAACCAATGAAGTGTTAGGCTTGGCTGACCAGTTAATTACTGATTACTCATCGATTTTCTTTGACTATTTAATTTTGAACCGGCCGATTACCTTTTTGGATTTGACGGAAGATTATGATCATGAACGCGGATTGTATATTCCACAGACCGATTTGCCAGGCACATATTTGCGTGAAGTTGAGCAATTGGATGATGGCTTGCAACACGATATTTTTCAAGACCGGCGTTTGGCTTGGCAAAAGCAGTTTACAAGTGAAGAGACTGGGCAAAGTGCTAAGGCCGTGGTGGAGCAACTTCTTGCACACCAGCCGGTCTCAAAAGCAGCTCACACTAAACCACGCGTGTTGATTAACGCACGCTATTTCTTGGATTCCCAGGTCAGTAACAAGATCATTGAGTATATTCAAGCCCATCAGGCTAATGAAGATATCAGCGTGATTGTGAGTTTTCCAGGGAGCGAGCCAGAATTTTGGCAACACGTGGATGCGATCATTCCGCCCAATTCGATTGATCCTGACATCTATTCGCGTTTGTTTGTGCATGTTACGAATACCAAATGGCACGAACTTCGGTTACGGGGACGGATTAAGAAACTACGAAAACTCCATATGTCGTTCAACTGCTTGCAATGGCGGCCAAAAAGTTATTATGAACTCAATAATTTAACGGGCGGGGCAAAATTTGATAAACTGTTGAAGTATCGCACATTTAAATAAGTGACCAACCTATCAAAACCAGCGTTAGGAATTTATGAGCTATGAAAAAAAATATCAAAAACAAACTAGCTAAACTGATTATGGGCTTAGATGGGCGTGTGACTTTTTCAGAATACGTCTGGGATGAAGTCAAGCTCCAACCCGAATATTGGTCAAAGCGTCTCATCTTTATCTACCGGTTAGGCCGCATTAATTTGTACTATACAAAGAAAAACACTTTGCGTAAAAAATTGTGGCGTAAGATTTATTTATATCTAAATATTCACATCACCGAGGGAAAGTTGAATTCACATATTCCGGCCAGCTTGTATATTGGTAAAGGGACTAAATTCTACCATCCATATAGTGTGATGATTAACTCGCATGCCTATATCGGTGGTGGTAGCATCTTGCGGCACAATGTTACAATCGGGAACGTCGGGCGTTTTGCTGGTGATCAAGCTTCACCGCGGATTGAATACGGTACGAGCATTGGCGCAGGGGCCTCAATCATTGGTGATATCACAATTGGTCACCATGCCAAGATCGGTACCAATGCGGTGGTGAATAAATCATTTCCTGATTATGCCATTTTGGTTGGGATGCCCGCGGTGAACAAGAATAAAACACAGGAGTAAGATTATGAAACGCATTATTACGTACGGAACGTTTGATTTACTACACTATGGCCACATCAACCTGTTGAAACGCGCGCGTGAAATGGGGGATTACTTGGTGGTTGTGCTCTCATCAGATGAATTCAACTGGGAAGCCAAGCAAAAGAAGACCTACTTTGATTATGAAAAGCGCAAGCAATTGCTCGAAGCGATTCGCTATGTCGATTTGGTAATTCCTGAAAACAATTGGGAACAAAAGGTTTCTGACATCAAGTTGTACCAAATCGATACTTTTGTGATGGGTGACGATTGGCGTGGGCAATTCGATTTTTTGGCAGATGAGACCGATGCTGAAGTAGTTTACTTGGATCGCACACCAGAAATTTCAACCACGCAAATTAAAAAGGATTTGAATGCGAAGGCCTTGGCCACCGAGCATGATTCCATTGTTAAATAGTTAAGAAAAAACCAATTCTTGATTGGTTTTTTTATATGTGATAGATTTGCGGTATAATACCTAGGTATGAATTTTTTTAACGTTTTTGAAAGAGGATAATAATGGATCAAAATGCTGAAAATTATCAAGATCCCTACCATCAAATTGCCTTACCTGAGCAATTAGCTTTGGAAGGGAACGTGAATGTTGATAATAAACCCGTCAAGCTTTCTGCGCGGTATATTACCAAAGAGTACGATATGGGGACTTCACGTGGGGATAAAATCAATGCAATTTTAAATCCCATCAAATCAAATGACAAAAAGTTTTGGGCTTTAAAGGGCCTATCTTTTGATGTGTTTGAAGGGGACGTTGTTGGGGTTATCGGGGTTAACGGCTCTGGTAAGTCAACATTGCTCAATATTTTAAGTCGCGCTTTAATCGAAACGACGGGAACCTTAGACATCAATGGCGAAACGTCTTTGTTGGCGGTTTATGATGGGTTACGAGAAAACTTGACCGGTTTGGAAAACATCCGCTTGAAGTCATTGATGATGGGTGCCACCAACAAAGAAGTCGATAAGACGATTGATGCCATTGCTGAGTTTTCTGAATTGGGTGAGTTTATTAAGCAACCGGTTAAGAAGTATTCATCAGGAATGCGGGCTAAGTTAGGGTTTGCAATTGCCGTGCACCAAGATCCTGATATTTTGATTATCGACGAAGCTTTGTCTGTTGGGGACGCGACCTTCCAAAAGAAGGCGCTCAATAAAGTCCGCGAGTTCAAAGAGGCCGGTAAGACGATGTTCTTTGTTAGCCATTCATTGGGCCAAGTCAAAGAATTTACTGACAAAGTTATGTGGATTCAACATGGTGAATTGCGCGCGTATGGCGACACCCAAACCGTGACGGCGGAATACGAAGCGTGGGGCAAGTGGTATGCTACGTTGTCAGACGCCGACAAGAAGGCGTATTCAAACGAACGGAAGGAATCTCAAGTTGAATTTAACCGTGAACAATTAGCCGTACAGATTGAGGCGGATCCAAAGTTGGATGCTGACGCGAAGAAAGCGGCGCTCATTGGAAATGAAATTGGCGCACCGTTGACGTGGTTTACGTGGATAATCCTAATCTTGTTTGGCTTGGTTTGGATTTACACATATTATATTCATGGATTAATGGGGCAATAATTATGCAAATATTTAAAGAAATTTGGGCAGTTTTACAAGAACAAATTAAATATTTCCCAGTGATTTGGCGTTTGTCACAATATGAGACCAAGGCCAAATATAAGGATCATGCGTTAGGCGTTTTGTGGGATATCATCAATCCGGTCATGCAAATTGCTACGTACTGGGTTGTGTTTGGTTTTGCGATGAAGCAACACGGAACCACAGATGGTGTGCCATATATCGCCTGGTTGGTGATTGGGTTGGCCGTGTGGTTGTTTATCAACACGTCATTTATGGATTCAACGTGGTCAATTCGGGCCAATGTGCGGCAAGTTTCAAAGATGAACTTTCCGATTAGCATTATGCCGGCGGTGCGGACGTGGATTAACGTCTTGCCATTCTTCATCACGTTGGCCGTTGGAATTATTATTTCGATGAGTTACGGCATCAAACCAACGGTGCACTGGTTCCAGTTCTTCTATTACTTCTTTGCAACGATGGTCTTCTTGCATGCGGTAGGGATTTTCAATGCGACGATCACAGTTTTGTATCCGGATTATCAACAATTGATTCAAACAATCATGCGCTTTGTGTTCTGGATGTCAGGGGCCGTCTTTGACATTGCCTCACGGATTGGAACTGAGCACATCAAGGCTGGGCGGATTTTGGAAATGAACCCATTTTATTACCTAATTTCAGGTGTGCGTGATTCATTTTTGAACACCGGTTGGTTATGGGATAAGCCTTGGGAGACCATTTCATTCTGGGTCTTTGTTGGGTTGTTGTTGATTATCGGATCACATTTGCATTTAAAGTTCCGCGCATATTTTGCCGATTTGATATAAAATTAAAATGTTGTGTTGTTAGTTAATTATTTGGGGATAATTACGGGATGGATTAAAAGGGGATAATCGATGAACGAACATAAAGTAGCAGCTGCCATAGTGACGTATAACCGCTTGGAGTTATTGAAAGAATCATTGACAGCTGTGTTAAATCAATCGGATTATTTGAGCCACGTAATTGTGGTCAATAATCAATCAACGGATGGCACTGGAGATTACCTAGCTAGCTTAAAGGATCCGCGTGTAGTTGTTTATAATGCGCCCGAAAACCTAGGTGGGGCTGGCGGATTTAATCAAGCTGTGCGGTTATTCATGGAAGAAACTGCCGATGATTACGTCTGGTTGATGGATGATGATACCATTGCCCAACCAGATGCGTTGAAGTACCTGATTGAGTTTTTACAAACCAATCCCAAGGTCGGCTTCGTGAATTCACAAGTCCGTTGGGGGAGTGTGCAAGGGAATTCGTCTTGGATGAACGTCCCAGCACCGCGCGCGTTTACATGGCAAAACAAGATGATTTCGAATAATCCTGGTATTGAAGTCGTGAATTCGACATTCGTGTCGGTGCTCTTTGCGCGGTCGACCGTGGCCATGGTTGGTTTGCCACAAAAGGAATACTTTATTTGGGGCGATGACATGGAATACACTAACCGGATTGCGCGGATAAACCCAGGGTACACAGTCTTAAATTCCATTGTTGTGCATAAGTCCAAAGAAAATTCGATTCCTGGGGATATCGTGAGTGAACGAGATGCAAAACGCTTGTGGCGGTATGATTATGAATATCGCAACCGCGTGTTGACGGCACGCCGGGTTTGTAAAAAGGAATTAGTACGAATTCTTGTGAAGGCTGTGTTGGTAGATTTGCGTAAGGTCATCTTGGGCCATGATATTAAGTTCCGTGGTAAAAAGATCAAGATGATTCTGGGTGGTTTGATGCGAGGCATACAGTTTAAGCCTGTAATTGAGTATCCTAATACACCACGTAATTACGATGTGCGTTCGATTCAACGGATTGCAGCAGCGGGCTACTTGGCTTTTCCTGACTTAACACATTCAATTGATCAAGACCTTGAATTTATCGAACGCTATGAGTTAGATGACTTGAAGGGAAATACCGCCGCGGCTGATCAGTTTATTGCTGATTATGACGCATCTGTGGTACAAGCAGAGGCAAATAATTAAAATTAACGTTGCTCTGAATTTGGTTATAGCCAAGTTCAGAGTTTTTGGGTAAAAATGGTAAAATAGTTCGTAGAGAACAAAATGAAAGGGGCGAGACGATATGCGGTTACTACGCGAATATTTTAATCGAGTAAGCTATGAATTAATCAATATCATTATTCCCCTCGTCCCACTGACGTATCTAGCGCGGGTGCTGGGTGCGAATGGCCTGGGGATTCAAGCTTGGAGTCTGGCCTTTGTCGAAGTGCTGGCGATTATTTTATTGAGCCCAGCGAATCTGTTAGGCGAATGGAAATTAGTTAATCAACGCGACGACCAGTCAACGGTGATTAATATTTTTTGGAATGTGATGGCTTTGCGCGTTGGGTTAGCTTTCATCGCGGTGCTCGCGTTTTTTGGACTCATGGCCTTACTGCAACCAAACACGTGGATTATCCAAGAATACACGCACGAATTATATTTGGCGGCGTGGTTAATTTTAGGAGCTTTTTTGGATATTTCGTGGCTATACCAAGGAATTGGGCAACAAACGCAAGCTGTCCTTCAGAGTTCGTTTTCTAAAATATTCATGTTTTTATTTATCCTGATTATTGTGAAAACGCCTAATGACGTCGATGCATACATCTTGATGGTGGCCTTGGTGCAGATTTTTGGAAACAGTCTCTTATGGTTAAGGTTGCCAAAGTTTCTGTTGACGACACCAAAACTAGCGCTGGGAACGTATATTAAACCCTTATTGGCGATGACTATGTCAATTGTTGGGTTTCATCTATTTACCGTTTTGGGACGCCTGATGATGCCATTATTTGCGTTAAACATGGAAAGTTGGGTCGGTTATTACGATAGTGCCCTGAAGTTATTGAGCGTGGGAATTGTGATTGTGATTGCAATCGGCATTACGATGTTGCCACGCTTTTATCAAAAATTTGAAAACGGGCGCTTTGCCGACATTGAGACCCATCTAAGGAATTCATTGGAAAATGTGAGCGCCTTTGGGTCGGCCTTGATGTTTGGGACGATTGCGATTGCCACACCATTTATCAAGTGGTTTATGGGGGCGGGTTATTTACCAGTCGCTAAATTAATGATTGGGTTAGCGCCTTTGATTTTATTGTTAGGGTGGACAACTGTCATTGGTGGTCAATTTTTGCGCGTGGCTGGGCGGATGCGCTTGGTCAATGTGACAATGTTGGCCGGGTTGGTGATCAATGTGGGATTAAATTTTACGTTGATTCCTGAATTCGCAGCATATGGAGCGGTGATGTCGCTCGTGGCCGCTCAAACGGGTATTTTTGTGTTGCAATTAATTTTTGCGCGTGACATTATTTCAATTAAGATGCTCATTGAGGTGTCATGGAAATATCTTGTTGCCGGAGTTTTGATGCTCGTGGTAGTTGATGTAGTGAAGATTTTCTCAGGACCATATCCGACGTTTACGGTATTAGAAATCACGGTGGGGATGATCGTTTATGCGGCCGCTGTATTTGCTATGCGCAGTCGCTTGGTCACTGAAACTAAGCAAGTTATCCGCGAATACAAACGTTTTTTTCAGCGCGGTTGGAAGTAAGGGTGAGCGACAATGAAAATAGCAATTGTATCAGATAGTCACGGCAATGCGACGGCGTTAGAGGCGGTCATCAATGATGCGCTTGCCCACGGTGCCACGGAGTTTTGGTCACTAGGCGATATTGCGCTGACTGGGCCGGGCTCGCAGCACGCATATGAATTGTTGAATGCGCAAAATACCACGCATTGGATTAAAGGCAACTGGGAAGATACGTACAGCGAAGTCATGCAATTGAACCCGGACAAACTGGATACTGAAGCAATCGCGGCCGTCATGCAAGTTAGTTTTGACGAGCAACGCTTTACGCCAGCCGTCCGCCAACAAATTGCTGAGTTGCCTTACGATGACCATTTTACGATTGGGCCACTTAAGTTTGCACTTTATCATAATGCGCCAGGCAATAATCGGGGCAAGGCTGTGTATCCGAGCTCACCGCAAGCTGGGTTTGATCAATTTATGGCAAGCACGGATGCCGATGTGATTGTCTATGCGCACACGCACCAGCCGTTGATCCGTTACACAAGTGCTGGACAAATGATTATTAATCCCGGCTCAGTGGGCCAACCATATGCGACCAATGCGCAACTTTTTGCCAATCAACGTGCGAGTTATATTTTATTGGAAGTTGATGCCAACGGGATTGGTGAAATTGATTTTCGCCGGGTGGACTATGATCGGCAACGAGAAATTGATCTAGCCTATGCGACTGACATGCCGTATGCCAAGTTGTATCAACGCTTGATTGAAACGGGGCATAGTTACACTCATGAAATCGAATTGTTAGAAGAAGAGGCTACAATCCATGGCTATGCGGACTTGGCTAAAACCTATTTGACGCATTAATTCAGGCCGGCTCATCTGGTATATTCACATAGTTCAGGTATAATAGTAAGTATTGAATTTACAGAAGAGGCAGCAGCCATGTACGAATACTTAAACGGGGTCATCACGGTGATTGACCCGAACTTTATCGTCGTTGAAGTCGGCGGGGTGGGCTATCGCGTGATCGTGGCCAATCCATACAGCTTCCCGCTTAATGATTTAGAGCGCGTCTATGTGCAACAAATCGTCCGCCAAGATGACCTCACCTTGTACGGTTTTTTGTCAGCGGATGAAAAATTATTATTTCAAAAGTTACTGCAAGTGTCAGGGATTGGACCCAAGAGTGCCTTGGCGATTTTGGCCAATGAAGATCACACTGGCTTGGTAAATGCGATTGCTGGGGGCGACGTGAATTTCTTGGTTAAATTCCCCGGTGTCGGTAAAAAGACCGCACAACAAATGGTGTTGGATTTGCAGAATAAGCTGTGTGAATTGCCATTTAACGGCACGGATTTGGTGGTTGAACCAACCAAGCCAATGAGTGATAATCCTGCGCTTGAAGATGCCTTAGAAGCCCTACAAGCTTTGGGCTATGGCAGCAAGGATGTTATCCGGATTGGTAAGACGTTGGCGGACATGCCCGGTCAAGACACCGCTGCATACGTGTCAGCTGGGTTAAAATTATTGATGTAATTGCATTGGGAAAGGAACGCTCATGGCAGATGAAATCTTACAAAATGATGCGCTAGATGAAACCGAAGAAATCATCGAAAAGTCATTGCGCCCCACACAGCTCAATCAATATATCGGCCAAGAACCGTTAAAAGCACGGTTAGGCGTCTATATTGAAGCCGCGCGCCGCCGTGAAGAGCCACTTGATCACGTGTTATTGTACGGGCCTCCAGGGCTTGGTAAGACGACGCTTGCGATGGTGATTGCCAATGAAATGCAAGTGCATATTCGCACCACGACTGGGCCAGCGATTGAAAAGCAGGGCGATTTATTGGCCTTACTCAACGAATTGCAACCTGGCGATGTATTATTTATCGATGAAATCCATCGGTTGCCAAAAACTGTCGAGGAAATGTTGTATTCAGCGATGGAAGATTTCTACGTCGACATTATTGTCGGTGAAGGGCCCACTTCTCGGCCGGTACACTTCCCATTGCCACCATTCACGCTGATTGGGGCCACCACGCGCGCTGGGATGCTTTCTCAGCCCTTACGCGACCGGTTTGGGATAGTTGAGCACATGAGCTATTACACGGCCAATGAGCTGACTGAAATCGTGACCCGTTCGGCTAATATTTTTGGCACGACCATTGAAGCGATTGGGGCCGTGGAATTGGCGCGCCGTTCACATGGGACACCGCGAATTGCCAATCGGTTGTTAAAGCGCGTGCGGGATTTTGCGATGGTGCAAGATAAAACGGCGATTGACGTCGAATTGGTCGATTACGCGTTGGATTTGTTAAACGTGGATCGGGCGGGGTTGGATCAAGTGGATAACGAGATTTTGACCACGATGATTAATTTTTATGATGGCGGGCCGGTTGGTGTAAAAACAATTGCCGCCAACATCGGCGAAGAAGTCGATACGATTGAATCGATGTATGAGCCATATTTGTTGCAAATTGGGTTTTTGCAACGCACGCCGCGTGGTCGAATCGTGACCGCCGCAGCTTATGAGCATCTAAATATTCCGTTTTTGAAATAGTTGGTTGATAGAGAAAGAAGAGAGTACATGACTGAGCAACATTTTACCTTGGATGATTTTGATTACGATTTACCCCATGAGTTGATTGCCCAAACGCCATTGAAGCAACGTGATTCTTCACGCTTGTTGGTGTTGGACGCAGAGAATGGGGCGATTGAAGACAAGCATTTTTATGACATTTTAGACTATGTGAACCCTGGTGATGCGATTGTGATGAACAACTCGCGCGTTTTGCCAGCTCGTTTGCATGGCACGCGGCCAGAAACGGGTGGCCACGTTGAAGTGTTGATGTTGCGCCAAGACCACGGCGATGTTTGGGAAACGTTGGTTAAGCCTGCGCGTAAGTTCCCAGTTGGGGCGACGATTACGTTTGGCAATGGTGAATTAACGGCAACCATCGTGGGTGAATTGGAACACGGTGGCCGGATGATCGAGTTTAGTTATGCCGGGATTTTCTTAGAAGTGTTGGAAGCGTTGGGTGAAATGCCATTGCCACCATACATCAAAGAAAAGTTGGCGGATCAAGAACGCTATCAAACGGTGTATTCAAAGGTCAACGGGTCAGCTGCAGCGCCAACTGCGGGCTTGCACTGGACGCCAGAGTTGTTGCAAAAGGTCGCTGACAAGGGTGTCAAGCTCGTTGAATTGACGTTGCACGTGGGCTTGGGCACATTTAGGCCAGTCGAAGAAGAAAATATCGAAGACCACAAGATGCATTCCGAATTTTATCAATTGAGTGCTGAAGCCGCCCAAACGCTCAATGAAGTGCGCGCGAACGGTGGGCGGATTATTGCGACCGGGACGACTTCGATTCGGACGTTGGAAACGATTGGTTCGAAGTTTGCTGGTGAATTGCAAGCTGATTCAGGCTGGACGGATATTTTCATCAAGCCGGGCTACCAATGGACGTCCGTGGATGCTTTCATTACCAATTTCCATTTACCAAAGTCAACGTTGGTGATGCTCGTCGCGGCGTTTACGGGGCGTGAAAACATCTTGCATGCCTATCAACATGCCATCGAAGAAAAATATCGCTTCTTCTCGTTTGGCGATGCGATGTTCATCCATAAGTAAAGAAAGAGGATTATATGCGTCAATTTAGTGAGTTTGATCAATACTTGATGGACAAATTCCCCCTCAAGGAAGAATATCTTAATGACCCTGACCGGCCATTGATTTATGAGTTATTGCACGTCGAAAAGCATACTGGTGCGCGCTTGGGCCGGATTTACACGCGTCACGGAGTCGTGCACACGCCAATGTTTATGCCTGTTGGGACGCAAGCTTCAGTGAAGAATGTATCACCACGGGACTTAGAAGAAATCAACGCACAATTTATTTTGTCAAACACGTACCACTTATGGGTGCGGCCGGGTGATGATTTGATTGCTGAAGCGGGTGGTTTACACAAGTTCATGAATTGGGATGGCCCAATCTTAACGGATTCAGGTGGGTTCCAAGTCTGGTCTTTGTCAAATAACAACAAGATTTCAGAAGAAGGCGTGACCTTTAAAAACCACGTGGACGGGGCTGAGATGTTCTTGTCACCAGAAGTGGCCATGCGAATTCAAAACAACTTAGGTTCAGACATCATGATGCAACTTGATGAAGCAATTCCGTATTTTGAATCATATGAATACGTCAAGGAATCCGTTGAACGCACGACTCGTTGGGCAAAACGCGCCAAGCTGGCCCACATTCGGCCCAAGGATCAATCACTCTTTGGAATTGTCCAAGGGGCGGGGTTCAAAGATTTGCGGAAGTTATCGGCTGAAGGCTTAGTCGATCTCGACTTGCCGGGTTATGCGGTGGGCGGTTTGTCAGTCGGGGAGACCAAGGAAGAAATGAATCGGGTGCTCGACTTCACGATGCCATTATTGCCTGAGGATAAGCCCCGGTATTTGATGGGCGTGGCCGCACCAGATTCGTTGATTGATTCATCGATTCGTGGGATCGACATGTTTGATTCAGTTTTGCCCACGCGAATTGCCCGGAATGGGACGTTGATGACTAAGGAAGGGCGCGTGGTGTTGACCAACAGTAAATACGCGCGTGACTTCTCACCAATCGACGTCAATACTGGTGATTACGGGTCGACTAAGTTCACCAAGGCCTATTTGCATCACTTGTTTAAGGCCAATGAATTGTACGCGCAAAATATTGCTAGTGTTCATAATTTGCGATATCTGTTAAAGTTAATGGAGGATATGCGTAAAGCTATCTTAGAAGATGACTTGCCAGCCTTCCGCGAAGATGTTTTGGAGCAATACGGCTATAATAAGCCTAATGCGCGTCTCTTCTAGTTTCATATGCCAAACTGTATTTTATATAAGAAAGGGTTTTTAAACCATGAACTATAACATTATTTTATTGATCGCCTTTGTTGCCTTGATGTATTTCTTGATGATTCGGCCACAACAAAAGCAAGCTAAGAAGCGCCAAGAAATGATCAACACCATGAACAAGGGTGCTAAGATCGTTACTATCGGTGGTTTGCATGGGGTGATTGATTCAATCGACACTGCTAACAACACGGTTACTATTGATGCTGATGGCGTATTTTTGACGTTTGACAAGGCTTCAATCCGTACGGTGGCTGCTGCTCCGGTTGCTTCAACTGTTGCTGGTGGGTCTGTGCTTGGTGATTCAGATAATAAGGTTTTGCCTACTGACGATGCAGCTGATTCTGCTGCTTCTGATGATGCTACTGACGATAAGGACTAAAACTCCTGTTCAGTTTAACCTAACATGATGATATAATTAAGAGGCGGGGGTTCTGCTTCTTTTGTTTGTTTTGTTGCCCCCTTGGGGGCAAGGTGTTTTGGCTTGGTGGGGGAAATGGCTCCGCGTTGCTGTCCTAGAGGTGGGCGACAGAGTCCCACTAGTCTAAGGGATTCGGCCTTGCACAC
>JAITQG010000068.1 GCA_031289015.1 Lactobacillaceae bacterium | reverse complement strand
CGTCGCTTCCTGCAGCTGATGCATCACTTGCAGCTGACTTGTTTGCGGCTGCTGCGGCATCACTTGCAGCACTTACTAATGAATCGGCTGCCTTACTTGCAGCTTCGGCTACTGATGCAGCTGAGTTTGCAATTGATGCGGCTGTTGATGCGGCTACAGCTGCTGAAGAAGCAGCTGTTGATTCTGAAGCAACAACCAAAGCAGCTGAACTAGCAGCAGCATTTGCAGAATCTGCAATAGCTGCTTCTGAAGTAGCAGCTGAAGTATTACCAGCAGAAGCAGCAACACTTGCAGCTGATGCAGCTGACTTGGCAGCATTTGCGGCAGAAACTGCAGCACTAGCAGCTGAATCTGCGACACTGGCAGCTGACTTGGCAGCACTTGCGGCACTTGATGCTTTATCAGAGGCTGACTTAGCAACTGTTGATGCTGAACTTGCGATATTTGCTTGTGATTGTGCAGCGCTTGCCAAAGAAGCAACTTCAGAATTACCTGAAACTGAAGTAGCAATTGACTTGGCTATATCGGCTGAATTCTGTGCTCCAGTGGCAGCTGAACTAGCCACTACTGATGACGAGCTAGCCAAACTTGCATATGAACTTGCGGCAGCTGCATCTGAATCAGCGTGATTTCCTGCTACTGCAGATGTGGCCGTTGAATCCGCTGCTTGGGCGGCACTAGAAGCGTCCGCAGCAGCTGATGAAGCGGCTTCGATATCCTTGATTACTTGAGCAGCTGATGAAGCAACTTCGGCTGCATTTGCAGCTGAAGCCAAATAATCACTTGCGGCTGCGGCTGATTTTTTAGCCAATGATGCAGCATTTGACCCTTCAGATGCGGCTTGGGCAGCTGCACTCATATTACCAGCTTCAGCATAATTTGAAGCTGCAACTGCAAAATTAGCAGCACTTGTAGCATATGATGAAGATTGTGAAGCAGCATTATAAGCGTCTTGCGCGGCCTGTGAAGCAGCGGCGGCAGCTGAACTTGCAGCTACACTTGCACTTGAAACCAATGAATTATTTTTGTACTTTTCATCTGCTGCGGCTGAAGACGTGATTGCGGCGTTTGAAGCGGCATCCGATGCTACGGAAGCGGCTGATGTTGAAGCGGCAGCAGCTGAACTTGCAGCTGAACTTGCGGCTGAGGCAGCAAGTGATGATGCGATTGTTGACGCATCATTGGCGGCTGCAGTAGCTTCCAATGATGCGGTAGCTCCATCGATAGTCGCTTGATTCGTTGAAGTAACATTTGCGGCTGCAACAGCTGCAGCAGATGTTGCCATTGCGGCATAGCTAGCAGCAACTGATTGATTACCTGCCGTTGCATACTTAACAGCAGCTGAACTTGCGGCTGAGGCAAGCATGGCAGCTGAAAAGGCGTTTGAAGCGGCGTTTGAAGTTGCAATTGTGGCTGATGACAAAACTGTCGCTGCTGATTGTGCAGTAGTTTGTGTCGCAGCAGTAGATCCCATTGCTTCTGAAGCATTAGTTGCGGTTGCACTAGCAGCGGCATCATCAGCGGCTAATGAAGTTACAGCTACTACGGCTGAGTTTGTAATGGTAACTGCCGAATTAGCCCACGCATCAGCTGATTCCATTGCTCCAGATGTACTTGCAGCTGACGAGTTACTTAGGGCTGCGGCTGCTGAGGCAACATACGTGATCGTGGCTACATTAGCAATGGCAATTTGAGCTGCGGCATCACTGGCTGCTGAACTTGCTACACTAGCAGCACTTGAGGCTGCTAGTGCGGCACTTGAAGCAACCACGGCGGCATTTGAAGCTGCGGCTGCGGCTGAACTTGCTTGGTTGACAGCGGTTGAGGCTGCAGCACTTGCTACGACTTGGGCAGCACTTGCTGAACTTGCCACAGTTGTATTTCCAGTGGCACTAGCTGATTGCGCTAAGGCCGCTAAACTATTAGCAGCATTCGCATTTGATTGAGCTTGTGCAGTGTAAGCAATTGCATTTGATGTGTTAGCTGCATTTGATGCATTATTAGCAGCGGCTACTGAAGCTGCAGTTGAAGCAGTTGAAGCAGCAGAATTGGCTAATGCAACATCGGCTTGGGCGGTACTAGCGGCACTTTTAATCGCCGAGTTATTTGCATTAGCGTTGGCAATCGATTGTACCGTTTGAGCACTTGATGAAGCTTGGACAGCAGAACTTGCTGCAGCCGTAGTTGAAGCAGCAGCACTAGCAGCATTGTCTTGAGCCTGTACTTCATTACTTTTCGCATCTGTCCCGAAGTTTGTAGGCGCCACTAATACAGTGCTAGTTGCACTCCGATTACCAGTGTCATCCTTAATCAGCAAAGTTGCAGTCGTCAATGCATCCGTTGGTGTGTTAAATTCTAATTCATAGTTACCGTTGGCATCAATGACCGCGCTGGCTTGTTCTACCCCATCAACAGAACTAACAGAAACGGTGATTGTTGCTCCTGCTAGCCCAGTTCCAATAATAATCGTCTTACCATTTTGGCTAGCGACAGTTGGAATTGGTACAGTCACAGGGAAATTGAGAAAAGCTCCATCAGGCAAGTTAGTGTTTCCAGTTTTATAGTCTAATTGCACATTATTGGCGTTAGCACTATCTGCATTCTGCCCATGGTATGAATTCAACACAGTCATATCAAAATTATTATTAGTGATGTCTAAGGCCTGCAATGATGAATCAACGTTTAATTTCAATGCCCAAAACATTGATGCTACAGCTTGTTGTACAGTGATTGCATTACTAGATTGATCAGTCAACGTACTCTGCTGGTTCTGATAGACCTGAAAATTAATATTAGCAACTGCAGTCGCAAAGACCCCACTCAAATCTACCGATGTAACACCAGCAAGATTCAAAGCAACACCAACTGCGTTTAATTGCGCAATCGCTAAATTACGTGTATTAGCATCACTACTAAAGAAGTCTCCAAAACGATAAGCAACGAGATTACTCAATTCGTTTCCTAGCGTCAAATCTAAAGTAGTTCCTGGCACATAGTAATTTGCAGTACCTGGAGTTGTCAACGGTGCAATCATACTGTTTTCTAGTGACGACCCTTGAAGCAAAGAAATAACTGTATTTGTAATTCCTCCTACGCTGATAGTAGTAGTAAAGATCTTACTTCTTTGAGCATCTGCCACCGTACTGGCTGTGGCACTCAACATGGCATTAGCAGCCGTCGTTGCCGCTGCCACTAGGGTACTTGCTGAATTCATAGCTGCGGTTGCTTGTGAATAATATGTCGATGCAGCAGCTGAGTTACCAGCCACTACAGCCGATGCAGCTGAACTCAACAAAGTATTAGCTAATGCAGTTTCAGCATTAGCTTGAGTCGTTAAATTAGTGACAATTGTCGCATTAGAATTGACAACGGCTGCATAAGATTCAGCCTCACTAGCCAACAAGCGCGTTTGATTACTATACGTAGTAGTATTCGCTGTCGAAGTAGCTTGTGCAACAGCCACAGCACTACTTGCTGTTGACGCTGCTGAACTAGTCAAAGCAGCTAAACTATTCGCTTGAATCGTGTTTGTATTGATTGAAGGGAACAATTGTACAACATAAACCGAGCCATCTGCACTGGCCTTGGTGATTTGTGAAGTTTGGTCCGTCAAGATTTGATAATCGGCTGAATCATAATCTGATGCAGAAAGTCCATAAGGTGCGTCAGTCACCAAATCCCTAGTAATCGTCGCTGTCGTTGTACCATCAGGGGCCACGACAGCGATCGTAACTGTCTTGTGTTTCAATGCAATCGTGACACTTTGCGTAGTAGTTGGATCTGTATCAAAATTACCACTCGTAAGACTCGACACTGATGCGATAAATGCAGATTTATCAACTGCGTAACCCTTGGCTTCCAACGCAGCAATCGCGTCATCAATTGTGCCGCTCATCGCCGCGCTGATTGAAGTACCGGTATCACCAGCAATCGCCATTGAACCGATGATTTGTCCAGTTGCGCTATCAGTGAAATTAATCACGGCGTTTTGTTGCTCGGCAGTGTAATAAACAGTGACTGTCGTAGTCCCACCGTCAGTGATGTTAATTGTGCTGTCACTGACCGTTGGATTTGCATAACCATCAATCGTTGGCAAATCAATTGTCGTTGAGCCAACAGGAACATTATAGTCAGTCACTGAAGGTGCAAGTGTCTTACCAAAGGCATCAACATAATTAATTACCAAGGTTCCCGTTGCTTCTGGGTCAACGATATTACGGAACGCACTCGTCAAACCTTGGGCGTCAATGGCAGCCAAAGCAGCGTTATACGCCGTTACTGAGCTAGCGTTGATGATCAAATCACCATACGCACTCAAATAACCGTTTGTGCCACTTGGCAAAACGAGTTGGTTGTAGGCTGTTTGTGCGGTTTGAGCGACCGCATCGTCAACCCCACGCTTGTCTGATGCCAACATTGCACCAGCAAGTCCGATTTCTTGTTGCATTGTGGCCATGATTTGGGCCGTAACTGTCAAAATTTGCGTGCGTGCATCGTCAGTAGTTGCACTGTCATAAGCTACTTGATTAGCTTGGACAGCGGCCGCTTCTTGGCTTTGGTGTTGGTTCAACGCAACAATCGCTGTGTTTCGCACGATTGTATCGGTGTCACTAGCATCAGCAGCTTCATTTGATTGGTCGAGAATTTCGGCCATATCGTCTTGGTTGTCTTGTGCAGTTTCCACGGCAGCTGCCATGTATGCAGCCCCTTGGCTAGCGTCCATCGCTGTTACGTCTGTTGTCGTAGCCGTTGATGCGGCATCGCTAGTAGCTGCTGAACTAGCTGTTGATGCAGCCGTTGATGTAGTCGTTAAATCCGCAGTTGAAGATGCTGTTGATGTTGCAGTAGCATCTGAACTTGCGGTTGAACTAGTAGCACTTGAAACGGCGATGACAACTAATGATCCAGCTGTACTTGAGCTAGCGTCTGAAGTTACCGAGCTGGCAGGGGCAGCAGCTGCATCAGATGTGCTGACAACTGATGAAATTGCGACTGTATCATCGCTCGTAGTGGCTGAGCTAGTTGCATCACTCGTTGTTGAAGTACTTGCAGTAGCGTCAGTTGAGGTGGCATCACTCACTGTTGAGTCTGCCGTGATATCAGCTGAGACAGTCGTTGCAGCAGCTGAACTAGCAGCAACCAAAACGGCCGTCGCAAAATTCGTAGCATCACTAGCCGCGCTATCTGATGCTGAAGTAGTCGTCGTTTCTTGTGAATTTGTAGTAGTTTGTGTTGTTGGTTGTGCCAAGGTTGCTGATTGTTGAGCAGTCACGTCAGAAACAACAGGGGAAGTCGTTTCACTAATAGCGACACTTGAAGAAGCTTTGGTGGTCTGGGCCAAAGCTGATGAGCTCAATGCAACTGATGATGCACTAGCTGAATTAATTGCAGCTGTGTCATTGGCCTTGTCCAAGACAACGACTTCAGGTTCAGCAACAGATGCTTCGTCAGAAACTGTAGCGGTCGTAGCTGCAGGCGCTGGCGTATAAGCAGTTGGTGTAGCAGTCACGCTACTTGGTGCGATTTCAGTGCTTTGTGGGGCTGCTGATTGCGTTGCTGCAGCAGTTGGCAATGTGTAATGCAAATTTTCATTGGTGAACAATTCGCTCAAAAGCGCAGTTCCACGTCCATAAGCCGCATTAAAACCAGCCACAACTGATGGGTCGTTACCGGCCAAAACATCAAGTTCCGTCACTGAGCTAATGGTGTTCTTCTCATCGACATTTTGACGCATCACCGCGTTAGTGAACAATGAGCTAGAAAAATCATTGTTCGTCATGTCAATCTTAGTGAATGTATCTGGTGTTGACGTTGAAGCCAACCCAGTATACAAATCCCAGAACAAAGTATCCGCATTCTTGCCATTGTTAATAGCAGCAATACGGAAAACGCTTGAAAGATCCACGCTCGTCAAATTTTCATTTGAGGCGATGGCTTGTCCCAAGGTATAGAGTTGTTCTTTGATTGTTGTTTGATATGGTTCAAACGTGATTGGGTTAGCATAGCTATAATTAGCTCCCGCCCAGTTCAACCATTCAGCCAAACCAGTTCCGTTAAAGTTGATTTGTCCGTTAGCAGCATCTGTTGCTTGGAAGACCGTTTGAGGCATTTCACTGGCCAATGTTGATGAAGCTGAATTGGCCTTTTGATCCTGGTCATCGCCTTCCTCATCTTTTGTCGATGCATCGGCACTATTACGCGCGTTAAACAAGTTGTTAATTACTGGGTTAGACATCCCAGCCAAACTTGTGAACACTGAAAGAGCGGTAAGACCGGCGACCATCCAGTGCTTACCATCCTTATACATCTTGAAGTGGGTAGACTTCGTGACGTTTTCATCTTGTCGCTTGTTCTTTGGCATTATATATTTTCCCCTTACTACTTTAAATTCATGAAATCTTCACAGAAAATTATTGTTAACGTCATATATTATACGTCATGTCAGCTAACAAAACCACAGTAAATTTCATAGTGGATTAATTATAGCATTGCCACCCGAACTTTTCCATCAATAAGGTGTGAACAAATACCTATGTATCAAGGGTTTATCTGTGAAACACCAAAGCTAATTTTTTATCAAAAAATAGACAAAAATCACCGCTTTTTAGGCGATGATTTTGCGTGTTTTTTAATGTAAGTGTTTACATTTTTTTGAAGTTATGTTAACTAATGCCCGAGCAAAGCAATTGGAATGACATTCACCCCATCGCTTTGCCGCACAAAAGCCATCGGCCCCGTGTAGAGCAACACCTTAATCACAGTGTAGCCCGCTTGCGTCGCCAAATCGGCAAACCATTGATCTTTTTCTTCTGCGGAAACCAATCATAATTCAAGTCACCGAATGCGCCTAATTTTGTATTTTCACACACAAGCCATGAACGTTATCATATCAACATTTAAACGGCCAATTGACGAAATATTCCACCTCCAATTGATGAAATATTCCACCCCTAATTGACGAAATATTCCACCCAACTATACCATTACTCCACTCCCAATCATGCCTTATTCCATAAACATCGAGTTACTCTTTGATCTGGCCAAATTAAAAATCCCAATCTGTATTCACAAATAAGGATTTAATGGTCACTTAATATTTTTTGAAAGACTGATTATCTAACTTATCATCATTGGTGGTAGCCTCTAAACAACTCACCCATCAACGTCGCCAACTCCCCCTCAATCCGTTCATCGGTATTTCCGTTTAAATCTGAGTACAAATTCAACGGGTCAACACTATCATAGCTAATTTGATTAGCGTTTTTAAGTTCAACTTTTTTAAATAAATTCAAAAAATTAACCACATCAATATTCCAAATTTCTAAAATCGCCGTTTGCGCTGAATTAATTATCAAAGGCATTTTTTCAGCTTCGATTTTTTTCATATTCAATTTATAATCTGGCATACTAAGCGCATAAACTGGGACCGCCGTATCACTCAATTGTGAATAATGAGCCAAAGCAGAAGTATTACTCATTAACAATTTTGAATTCTGTGCCAAATCATCTAGCACATGCAAAGGCAGAATATAGCGATGCTTGACACTCGAGGTGACCAACTGCATCCCCGCTCGGATAAACTCATCAAGTTCCTCAACGATATAGGTCTTTTGGCGCGTCGTCCCACGCTCTATAATTAATCCAGCGTCAATGATCTCGCGCATCGCTTTAGCAAAACTGTTGCGCGTTCCAAACCCCAACACAGCTTGATATGACGACAAAAATGCTTGTTTGTTTTGAAAAGCAAATCCGTTATCTTGAGCTGTGATATATGAATTCTCGTTTATCACCGTTTGTGCCTTGACCGCTAACCCAAGATAACTCAAAGTAATAAATAATTTTTTTGCCATTAGCGAAAAATTTTGCTGAGATCCAAACAAGCCATTTGTTTTCCCTGACTTCAACCCCTGAATCTTCAAATTAAATTGCGGCAGAAAAAATGAATTAGCAGAATGCACAAACCCAATATTTAGTTTAATCAACGCATTGACCTCATCGGCATTTAACCGCTTGTGCACCATAAGTGGCTCGATCAATTTTTGTTGTAGCACTGTCAAAGCACCTAATAACGTGGCCCACTCCACATTATCATCGCGGACCACAATATAATTGATTGTCTGTTCTTGTAACGTAAAACTGAAGATTTCCACCAATTGCGCAATATAGTTTGGTAACTTCAAGGTATTACTGTCCACCGCAAAAACATTTAGCTGCGATTCGCCAAATATATCATGAGCAATTTTTTGTAAATCATTCACTGCCGAATTATCAACCATTTGCATCCTCCAATTATAACTTTTTTTATTATTGTAACCTAGATTACATTACAATACAAACCCAGGTTACAAAAAAATCCCAACCATCACACCGGTTGGGATTTTTAAATTACACATTCAAAACTTTATTCAAGAAGTCTTGTGTCCGTGGATCTTGCGGATTGTTAAACAATTCCTCAGGCGTACCTTCTTCACGAATGACCCCATCAGCGAAGAATACAACGCGGTTGGCGACTTGTTTAGCAAAGCCCATCTCGTGCGTCACGACGACCATAGTCATCCCCTCAGCAGCGAGTTCCTTCATAACTTCCAACACATCCCCGACCATTTCTGGATCAAGGGCTGAAGTTGGTTCGTCAAACAACATAATCTTTGGGTTCATCGCCAACGCTCGGGCAATCGCCACACGTTGCTTCTCACCACCAGATAATGTCTTTGGACTAGCATCGGCCTTATCAGCCAACCCAACGCGCTTTAACATCTTGCGCCCGATAGCTTCAGCAGCTTCCTTGGTTTCCTTACCCAATTCAGTAGGCGCCAACATCAAGTTTTGCAACACCGTCAAATGTGGGAACAAATTAAAGTGTTGGAACACCATGCCGATATTGGCACGCGTCTTATTGATATTATTCTTTGGATCTTCCAAATCCCAGCCAGCAATTTTGATGCTCCCAGAATTGACATTTTCCAATTTATTCAAAGAGCGCAAGAAAGTTGACTTACCAGACCCAGATGGCCCGATCATCACAACCACTTCGCCTTCTTCAACGTTCAAATTGATACCCTTCAAGACTTCGTTAGTACCATAACTCTTGTGAATATCTTTTACTTCAACAATCGCTGCCATTAGCTAAGCCTCTTTTCTGCCCAATTTGATAACCATGTCAATAATGTGATGACGATTAAGTACATCACGGCAACCATCAACCAAACCTTGAACCCTTGCAAATTACGCGCAATGATCAACGTTCCAGTTTGCGTCAATTCAATAATTCCGATGGCCGACAAGATTGACGTGTCTTTCAAAGTAATGATGAATTGATTGATAAAGCTCGGCACCATCAAGCGAATCCCTTGTGGCATCACAACTTTAATCATTGCCTTACTATATGGCAAGCCCAATGAACGGGCCGCTTCCATTTGACCAGGGTCAACGGAATTAAAGCCACCCCGCACGAAGGCCGCAATATAGGCACCTTCATTCAAAATCAGCGTAATTACCCCAGCCGTAAATGCGGGAATCCGTTGCCCAGTCAAATTTGGAATTCCGATGTAGATGAAGAATGCCAAAACTAGCATTGGCAACCCACGGAAGATGTAGACAATCGTTGATGACAACCATTGCACATACTTGTTTGGGATCACACCCATCACACCTAGTAAAATTCCCCAGATTGATGCCAAGATAACCCCCAACACTGTCAACTTAATGGTTTCAATCAAACCATCAACAAATGAACTCTTGTTGGCCCGTAAAATCGCCCAGAAGCCCAGACTCTTGTCCTCGCCACCAGCTTTAACTTCTTTATAATTAACACCAGTGTCACCAAGGTAACGATTAACGATCTTGTCGTATTCACCATTGGCAACAATCTTTTTGTACCCAGCATTAAACGCCTTAATCAATGCGGCATTTTGGCCCTTCTTAACCCCAAAGCCATACCAACCACCATTGGCTGGCTTGGTAATAATCTTCAAAGGTGTACCCTGCTTAATAGCGTACAACATCACGGGTTGGTCTTCAAAGGCCGCCACCGCATTGCCCGTATCAACGGCATTGTACATCATGTCTGAGTTGTTATAATACGTAACTTGAAAATCGTACTTTTTTTGCAATGACAGTGCATAGGTTGCCCCAGCTGTCCCGGTCTTCAAAGCAACCGTCTTGCCTTTCAAATCTTTGAGGCTCTTAACTGTTTTGTCCTTGGCTGAAACGGCCACGACCACCCCAGTCTTATAATAAGGTTCCCCAAAATTAAATGACTTTTGCCGTTCGTCGGTAATCGTCATCCCAGCTAAGATTCCATCCACTTGCCCAGCTTGCACCGCTTGAACACCGGCGTTGAAACTCATTGGCTTGAGGGTATAAGTGAACCCTTCTTCCTTTGAAATCGCCTTTAACATGTCCATATCAATTCCAACATACTTATTTTGTTCGGTTCTAAACTCGAACGGTGGATAAGTCGAATCTGTTGTAATTGTGTAGTGTGGTTTTGCCGCTGCTTGTGTTTGCTGCACCCCAATCACCATCCCCACCAAGGCGGTGACCAGAACTAGCAAGCTCATAAGCCCTTTACGCATTACACACTCCTCCATTTTCTATCTATTTTGAAAACAACTATACCTTCCATAATACCAAAAATAATCCTGAATTTGAAATGAATGTTAGGTTTATTTACGTCAAATCCAATTTTACGGCCGAAAATTACCTCACTCAGCTGCATGCAAAGCCATACAAAAAGGAGCCTGACAACACTCGCCAGGCTCCTTTAAATTTTATTTTTTAAACAAACTGCGTACCTTTTGGACAATCGCCACCAAAGCATTGCGCATCACATCAAAGAATCCTAATGAATGCACCATCCGATCACCTGGGATATAAACATTAATCGCCCGCAAAACATCTTTAGGCCGCTTCGAACTAAAAGTCCAAGTCCCATTGCGCTTCGTCCGGATCGCAAACCGTGGAATCCACTTGCCCTTAAACATCACACTCGCCAACACCACGTCGACTTCTTCCCACGGAATCTGGACATTCTTTTTAGGGTCGCGATCATTATAAAATTCAAACGCCTTGTCCCCAACCATTAATTTACCATAGTCAGTTAGCCCAGTAAAAGCCGTCGCATCGATTGTTAAGTCAACTTTTGTATTTAGTGATTCAACCACTTAGCCCACCTCCTATTATTACTTAATATCTTAATTGTACGCATTTCACAATCTGTTTTCAACGCAAGAAAGCACCTCAGTGGCGGCCAAAAATCAAACTGCCAGTGAGATGCTTAATTTCATATTAGCTTATGCAATTATTCATAAAGAATTATAGCAAACCAATTACGTGACCACCAATACCAACGACGAACAAGCCGACGATGATAACGATTGGTGAAACCTTCTTCTTCAACAAATACATACAGAAGAATGTCAACAACAATGGTACCAAACCTGGAATCAAGTTATCCAAGTTTTGTTGCAAAGTTGTGATTTTAGTTGGTGCTAATGCCAATCCGCTTGCTTGGTCGGTCAAAGCTTGCTTGATACCATCCGTACCATTGGGGATTTTTGCCCAATCGATATACGCACCCTTATCAAGCTTAACTTGTGAAACGATTGGTTGGAACTTAATCGATACCCACCGTTCAACCAACGCCGCTAACACGAACATCCCCAGGATTGATGAACCCTTTGTGATGTCATGGAGCATTCCACCAGACAAGTCTTCGGTAATCTTTGAACCGGCCTTGTAACCGAATTCTTGGGTATACCACATGAAGCCCCAACGAAGGGCGTTCCAGATGACGAAGAACAAGATTGGCCCAAGCAAGTTACCACCGATTGCCAATGAGGCACCCAAGGCACCAATCATTGGCCGAATTGTGAACCAGAACACCGGATCACCAACTCCGGCCAAAGGTCCCATCATTCCGACCTTCACACCTTGAATTGTCTTGTCATCGATATCAGCCCCGTTGGCACGTTCTTCTTCCAACGCCAACGTCACACCCAAAATTGGTGATGCAATGTATGGATGGGTGTTGAAGAATTCCAAGTGCCGCTTCAAAGCTGCTGAACGATCTTCTTGGGTCTTGTAAAGCTTTTTTAGGGCTGGAATCATTGCAAATGCCCAACCACCGTTTTGCATCCGTTCGTAGTTCCAAGACCCTTGAATGAATGTTGAACGCCATGCCACTGACAAGCGATCATTTTTTGTTAATGTAATTTTTTCTGCCATTATATCCACCTCAGTCTCAGACTAATACTGTTCTAGAATGTCGCCAAGCGGATCACCGGTACCATTACCACCGTTAGATCCTCCATTACCATTCCCACCCATCTTTGAAAGGGTTAGGTAAATCAAAGCGAGCGCCACACCTAAGGTACCAAGACCGATTAGGGTGATATCTGTAACTGCTGCTACAACGAAACCGATAGCAAAGAATGGCCAAACTTCCTTAGTTGCCATCATGTTGATAACGAGGGCATAACCCACGGCAACAACCATTCCTCCACCAATTGCCATACCATCTGTCAACCAAGCAGGCATTGATCCCAATGCTGCACTAACTGTTGCAGCTGGAATGAACAACAAGGCACCAGCAGGGATCGCAATTCGCAATCCTTGCAAGCAGATACCAGTGATGTGCCACAATTCAACGGCCCGGAAATTACCAGTCCGTGCAGCACGGTCCATTTGATGTGTAATGGCCGTTGAAATTGTTCGAACAACCATTGTCATGAACAACCCGGCAACCGCCAATGGAATGGCAATCGCGATGGCTGCAGGCACACCCTTAACACCTTGACCACCCAATACCAAAATAATAGCGGATGCAATAGCGGCCAACGCAGCGTCAGGCGCAATCGCAGCACCAATGTTGGCCCAACCAAGGGCAAGCATTTGTAATGTTCCACCCAGTACGATACCAGCTGTTAAGTTACCAGTTACTAAACCAATCAATGTACAGGCAATTAAAGGTTGGTGGAATTGGAATTCGTCCAAAACTCCTTCCATTCCAGCAAGAAATGCCACAAGTACAACCAAGATCATTTGAATCACATTCAAGTCTTGCATTAAACTATCCTCCAACTTAAATTTAAGTTATTTCTTTTCTTTGTTAATTTCAGCTTGCGCCTTAGCGATGATGTTATCCATGTTCCCCTTTGAATCAGCAGGAACCTTCCGGACATCAAATTCGATACCCAAGGCTTTTAGCTTGGCAAACGTATCAATATCGTTTTGGTCAAACGCCAAAACCGTGTTTGTTTGCACCTTACCAACTGAGTGCGCCATTGAACCGACATTCAAAGTCTTAATGTCAACGCCACCTTCAATTGCACGTAATGCATCTTGTGGAGTTTCAAACAAAACCATGGCCTTAGTAGCACCAAAACGTGGATCCTTGGCAACTTCAATCATCTTGTCAATTGGAATAACATTGGCATGAATGCCAGCTGGTGATGCTTGCATAATCAAAGTCTTACGCATCTTGTCTTGTGATACTGAATCACTGACAACGATGATGCGATCAGGCTTTGTTTCCTTTGACCAAGCCGTTGCAACTTGCCCGTGCAACAAACGTGAATCAATCCGTGAAAGCACATACTTAAGATGGCCATCACCCAACACAGTACCTTCAGGAATCGCTCCTTGGGCAGCTGGTGTTGCAACTTGTGCTGCTGTTGCCGATGTATCCTTGATCGTATCTGGGAAGGCTTTGATCCCTTCCTTTGATACTGGTAATAAGTATTCAGCAATTTCGCGTGCTGTATCATACGTCATTCGAGCCCCATAAGCCTCGATTAACATTGGGAAATTCAACCCAGCAAGAATGGCCATGCGGTCTTCGTTGCCTTCTGTTGAAACAATCCGACTAGCTGCATTGAAAGGTGAACCACCCCACAAATCAACTAGGAACAAAACTTGCCCATCTGCATCAAATTGTGCAAGAGCTTCATCAAACTTGCGTGTCAAGTCTTCTGGACCTTCACTTGGCATGAAAGTGACTACTTGCACGTTTTCTTGCTCACCGAAAATCATTTGGCCAGACATTTTAATCCCTGACGCAAACTCACCGTGAGTGGCAATAATAAAATTAACCATTGTCGCGCTCCTTAATAAATATAACTATCCTATATAGGTACACATTTAATTGTACAGGATTTCGACCAATTGTAAACGCTTTCACGTTCTAGTAATGAAACTGTAAAACAGGAACTGGTTGATTAACCAATTCCTGTTTTCAGTATACTACATATTTTGATTTAATATATATATATCGTAATGAATTAACAGTTAAGCATGCTGACATTAGCTGTTTTACTTATTTTTCCCCAGCAGGGCGCAACACTAAGCCGTGTTCCGGGGTGCGCGCATTTAAGACAATCTCTTCAACTGCAAAGACGTGCTCGAGTTGTTCATCAGTAAATAACGCTGAGCGCACGGCAATATCGCGAAGTGGTTCACCAGTTTTGAGCGATTGTTTAGCGAGTTTGGCAGCTTCCTTATAGCCAATAATATCCGCCATCGCCGTGGCAAATGACGCTGACAAGTCAATATCGCGTGCAAGCCGGGCTTTATTAGGGGTAATCCCATCAATCGCGTTAATCCGCAACGTCTCCATCGCCCCCGTTAAATGTTCAATCGAAGCAAATAAGCGATAGAACAACACCGGTTCAAAGGCGTTTAATTCCAATTGTCCCGCTTCAGCCGCGGCCGAAATCGTCGCATCATTGCCGATGACTTCAAAAGCCACTTGATTAACCACTTCAGGAATCACCGGATTAACTTTACCAGGCATGATCGAACTACCCGCTTGCTTGGCCGGAAGATTAATTTCAGTCAACCCAGAACGCGGTCCAGAGCTCAATAAACGTAAATCGTTACTCATCTTCGACAAATTAATCGCCAAGGTCTTAAGCGTCCCAGACAACGCCACAAACCCATCTAGATTTTGCGTCGCGTCAAATAAATCATGCGCCTGTTCAAGTTCCAATCCAGTCACAGCTGAGAGTTTAGGCACGATATGGGCTTGATAATGGTAAGAGACATTAATCCCCGAACCAATCGCCGAACCACCCAAATTCAATACATGTAGGGGCTTTTCAGCTTCAGCAATGCGCACTAAATCACGGCGCAACGGCTTCAACCACGCATGGAAATTATTCCCCAACGTCATCGGTACCGCGTCCTGTAATTGCGTACGCCCCATCTTATAAATCAACGCCGTATGATCAGCTTGATCGCCCAACGCATCAATCAATGCTTCCAATTGCACCAGCATCGGCTTAAGCAAACGAATCAACGCCAACTTCCCTGCCGTTGGATACGCATCGTTAGTACTCTGCGAATGGTTAACATGGTCATTGGGATTAATAATATCGTAACGGCCGCGTTCCTTGTTCATCAGCATCAAAGCATAGTTAGCCACAACTTCATTGGCATTCATATTCATCGACGTCCCAGCCCCACCTTGGATCGGATCCAGGGGCCACATTTCAAAATCGATATCTTTAACCAGCAGTTCTTCAGTCGCCGCAATAATATTTTTAGCCACATCAACCGGCACACCACCAGCGGCCGCATTAACATACGCAGCCGCTTGTTTGATTTCCAAAAAAGCGCGAATCAACGCCGGATTGACTTTTTCGCCGGTAATCGGGAAATTCTCAATCGCTCGAACCGTATGTACCCCGTAATAAACTTTGGTTGGCACGTGTACACTACCCAGTGAATCTGTCTCAACTCGCATCTGTATTGTCACCCTTTCAAATAAACCTTTTTTATAAGTATAACGATGAATTAATGTCGCACCAATATGTTTGTCAACAATACTAACATCGCCAATCAAATCTCTCACATCTAAAGAAAAACTGGCACTCAGACCAGTTTTAAAATATCTTTATTGCAAATTAAACCACGCATCAATCGGCAACCATTCACCGCTAGCAGGCACTTGAACACTAAACTCACTGACATTATAAACAGTCTTGCGCTCAGCATTATCAAGCGGTGACCAATATGTATCATCAGCGCGCCGAATCACATCCCAATACGGCAACAAAAACGCCTCCCCCGCGGCACTCTTTACATTGTAGCCCGGTTCAGTATTATAAGTTTTTTCTCCCACTAAAGGGCTAACCCCAAGATTATTAATCAACTCAACATAACTTTCACCAGTAACTTGTTCTAAATCATCTTTCATCATCAACCCCACCTTTTTGTCTGTCCCTCTATTTTAGCAGTAATCAACGTGTGATGGCGAACAAATTTATTAAGCCAAAGAACTTAAGCCGCTTAAAACTAGTGCGGCCACTGAAAATTATTAATAGCATTGGCCGGTAACCTTGTCGATATTGCAATGTCAAAACACAAAAAATGCTGTGTGAATCAATCATGAATCTCCAGCATTTTTAAGATATTCTCGCAAGCTAAGAAGTTGCGGTTTCAATCGTAAACGTTACAATGTCCTGGTAAGTACCCGCATACTTAAACTTGTGTGTATTACTTGTTAACGAAGCTGAAACTGTTTTCGTTTTCGCCGGTGCTTCCCCATCAGCTTCCAAAATAAGGTTCGAACCATTCTTTAAATTCACTCCACCCTCGGCAGAAAAGTCATACTCGGTGCCAGTTTCATCACCAGTTGTAGTCAAGTGCCAAGGAGTTGTACTCCGTGATATTGCTGAGATATGAATAAAGCGGTTCTCATATGGCAGCTTAGGGTATGCGCTTAGGATAATACTACCAGTCCCCGCCTCTGTTGCACTTGGAATCGTGATGGCAGCTGGAATCGTGATGGTATATGTCGGTTGCACGACATATTCAACCGGGGTGGACTGATCCCCTTGCCCTTGCCAAATAAATGTATCCGTCTGACCCTTAACGTGCGCTGTAGGTATTTCAGCAGCTGTATATTCCTGATCCGTCGTCGTTTGTAACCACTTAGTTGAGTTGACTACGAAATTTTGATTGAATTTTGTGCCAACCACTGGATCTAGTAAGCCAGTGTCATCCACGGTAAATACAAAATCCTGCCCAAGCGTTAATTTCCACAAAGCAGTTGTCTCCCAAAACATATGATACATATTAGTAACTTTTGTTGTGTTAAACCCACTCAAATCTAGTTGGGTTAAAGCTGTACAACCATCGAACATATGTTGCATGTATTGGACTTCGGATGTATCAAATCCGCTCAAATCTAGTTGGGCTAAACTTGTACAATTTTGGAACATTAAACTCATAGATGTGACTTCAGACGTGTCAAACCCGCTCAAATCTAGTTGAGCTAAACTTGTACAACCAGCGAACATGTTATACATGTTTGTAACCTTTGATGTATCAAAATTTTGCATTCCTTGGAATTGCTTTAGATGCACTAACCACGCAAACAAGGCACCCGAATCCTGAGGAGCTACAACTTTACTCTCGCTGGTACCAGCGCTCACAAATACAATTGTCTCAGCTGAACTAACATTATCATAAAATTTATAATAAATTGGCCAGTCCCCGGGCCCGACTGTTAATGTTTTTGTGCTTGGGTTATAACTCAATTCACAATTAGCCGCACTGGCTAAAGTTTGCCCGCCGGTAAACGACGTATTTGTAAACAGTGTAATCGCTCCCAGCACGCCTATAAATAACACCAATGATCGGACGAGGCGATAACTTAACTTATGTATTTTCATTGCAAAAACCTCCCGACTCTATATGTACTCACTTACATTTTATAACTAACATTTGTAATAATAACTATCAATACTGTACCCCCCCCCCGAATTTTTCGTGACTCTATGTGCAACGTAAGCTTTTATGGACTTAATTGGTTGCATCATAAAAAAGCAAAAGCCTAAAATATTAATACATTTTTCAGCAAAAACGAAGCTCCCCTCAACGCCAATATTTAGGCATTTAGGGGAGCTTTTTTCTGAATTAAGTGTCAAACTTGGAAACTTAAACCAATCAAAACTAGTGCGGCCACGGATAATTATTAATCGCATTAAGCTCGTTTAAACCAGTCCAAATCTCACCGGAAATAGATACTTCGTACAATTCCTGTAAGATAGCATCTTCCTCAGCGGTAAATCTAATATCATTAATCAAAGCAACTGTCAAAATATTTTGATAAACAACCCGTGCTTGAGTCGTAGTAGCCCGTTTTTTGCGTTTAATTATATCAATTGATCTTTCCAAAAGCTTCACAACATCTGTGATCCCTTCTGTATGCTTGTGGTGCATCTGAAGTAAAGCAGCTAATTCAATAAATTTTTCAATCACAATGATATTTTGTTCTTTCTTCGCTTGTGACATTCAATTCTCCTCTCAACTTGTATTGATTAACATCATAAGTATACAAATCGAATTCAAAAAATGCACCTTGTCTTTTTTGAAAATTTTAAAATTATTAACCAAGCTAGTTGCCCCCTAAACTTACAATCTAAGCATAAACAAGTAGTGACAAGCATGAGCAAAGCGAGCACTAGCGATGTAATCATGAGCCTTCAAAATTACACTATGATACAAAAAAGTGATAAGCACCAACAAAGGTGTTTACCACTTTTTCAATCTATCGGGACGACAGGATTCGAACCTGCGACCCCCTGGTCCCAAACCAGGTGCTCTACCAAGCTGAGCTACATCCCGAACTTGCATAAATTTCAAAATAAAAAGCCCGTAATGAACACGAGCCATATTCTGATGCCGTCGGTGGGGGTCGAACCCACACGCCCTTGCGGGCACGGGATTTTGAGTCCCGCGCGTCTGCCAATTCCGCCACAACGGCATTAAATATTGACTATCAATATTTAAAATGGACGTTACAGGGATCGAACCTGTGACCCCCTGCTTGTAAGGCAGGTGCTCTCCCAGCTGAGCTAAACGTCCAAAATATATGCATTGCGATGTCCTATCCTCGCAGGAAGCGATCCTCCAACTACTTTCGGCGCTACTGAGCTTAACTTCTGTGTTCGGTATGGGAACAGGTGTGACCTCAGTGCCATCATCACAACAC
>JAITQG010000029.1 GCA_031289015.1 Lactobacillaceae bacterium | reverse complement strand
CAATACGACCAGAATTTTTCGGCCCAAGAGCGTGGGCCAAAAAATGGATCTTAATCGTTTCGCTACCTCGCTTAACCCCCTACAACAGCCCCAATGCTCCGCCCTTGACCCCACCAAACCAAAATCCCGGCTTCCAGTCGCTTTTGCTCCTTCCAGCCCTAAAGCTGCAAATTTTTGACTTCTTATCGGGTTGGCTTGGGAGGGCGTGTATAAAGTGTTAACCGTCTTTTTTTACTTGTTACCTTATATTTTGAATTGGTAATAATCTTGTTTAAAGCACTTGCAGTTGGTGGGGTTATTTTATATACTGAAAACTGTTGTGGAGATATGGCAGAGTGGTAATGCAGCGGACTCGAAATCCGCCGAACCGGTGTCGAGCCGGCGCACGGGTTCAAATCCCGTTGTCTCCTTAAGTTTTTAACTCGAATTTGCTTCGGTGAATTCGAGTTTTTTATTTTTAAACAGGCACAAAAAAACGACCTTCGAATAGAAGATCGTTTTGAGAATAGCTCATCAGGGAGTCGAACCCTGGATGCCGGTGTGAAAAACCGGAGTCTTAACCGCTTGACCAATGAGCCATGTTTTAACAACAAAAAATAATATACCAGATACTTTTTTGTTGTGCAACCCTTTCGTGCTAAAATTAGCCTAACGAACTAAAAAGTTGGAAGGAAAAGACTATGTTTAACTCTAAAAAAATTGTCTTAATCGTGACGGGAGGCGTTGCTGCGTATAAGTCCGCGATCTTTGCCCGGTTGCTGATGAAACAAGGCGCTGATGTCCGCGTTGTCATGACCCAATCAGCCACAGAATTTGTCCAACCAAAAACTTTTTCGACTTTAACTGGCAATGCCGTCCTCACTGATTTATTTGCTGATGATAATCTCAGTGAAGTAGCTCATATCACTTTAGCTGATTGGGCGGATTATATCTTTGTCGTGCCGGCCACTGCTAATATCATTGCTAAGATGGCTCAAGGGATCGGCGATGATGCGGCTTCAACTGTTTTATTAGCCCGTCACACGCCAACGCTGGTGGCTCCAGCGATGAATGAGCATATGTATTACAATCCGGCCATGCAACGCAACCTCGCTCAATTACAAGCTGATGGAGTGTTGTTAATCGAACCAGTAACTGGGCTGTTAGCAGAAGGGTATGCTGGCAAAGGGCGCTTGCCTGAACCAGAAGCCATCTTAGCGCAGGCTGAAATGTTGTTACATCAATTAACGGGTCAATTAACTGGCAAGCATTTTATTGTGACGGCTGGGGGGACTCGCGAAGAGCTTGATCCGGTGCGCTATTTGAGTAATCATTCATCTGGCAAGATGGGGTATGCGCTGGCCCAAGCGTTGTTAGAACAAGGGGCTGAAGTTGATTTGATTAGTACGGTCACATTGCCCGCCCCAGTGGGAGCCAATGTGCTTGCGGTGACCAGTGCCGAACAAATGCTTTGGGCTTTAGAAGACCGCTTTGAGGCTGCTGACGGGGTTGTGATGGCGGCGGCCGTGGCGGATTATCGGCCAGCGGTCATTGCGGATCAAAAAATTAAAAAAGAAGCCGGCCAAGCCATGATTTTAAAGCTCGTTGAAAATCCGGATGTCATTGCTAGTTTGGCGGTTAATAAGACTAAGCAATTTATAGTAGCCTTTGCAGCTGAAACACAGGATTTACTGGCAAATGCACAAGTGAAATTGCAGAAAAAACATGCTGATATGTTGATTGCAAACGATGTTACTAAAACGGATGCTGGGTTTGGCACGGATACAAATGTTGTCACGATTTTACAACCTGGGCAAGCCAATGAAACTTTGCCAGTAGCATCTAAAATCGACATTGCCCGCCAAATTGTGGGGCGCATCACTAAAGCTTTACTAGAAAAAGAGGGATAAACCATGCCAACAATTGGAATTGATAAGATGAGCTTTTTTTCACCCCATTTGTATCTTGATATGGTGGAATTAGCCAATGCACGCGGCGAAGAACCGGATAAGTTTTTGATTGGGATTGGCCAGACGCAACAAGCCGTTGTGCCAGCAACCCAAGACGTCATCACCATGGGGGCCAATGCGGCTGATCAAATGTTGACTGACGATGAACGCCAAGCGATTGACACAATTATCTTTGCAACCGAATCTGGCGTTGATAATTCAAAGTCAGGGGCTGTGTATTTGCAACGCTTGTTGGGGTTGAACCCATATGCGCGGACGATCGAAATGAAGCAGGCTTGCTATGCAGGAACGTATGGCATTATGCAAGCACGTGACTATATTGCCATGCATCCTGGTAGCAAAGTCTTAGTTGTTGCTTCAGATATTTCACGATATGGCTTGAAAACCGCGGGTGAAGTTACCCAAGGGGCTGGGGCGGTGGCGATGTTGATCACTGAAAATCCCCGGATGCTATCATTGGAGCGCGATAATCAATTTAAATCTGCAGATGTGATGGATTTTTGGCGCCCAATTTACACGAGTGAAGCAATCGTGGATGGGCATTATTCAACGGACGTGTATCGCGATTTCTTTAAGGATTTGTGGACTCGTTATAAGACCCAAATTGGCTTGGGGATTGCTGATTTTAAAGGATTTGCTTTCCATTTGCCATACACTAAGCAGGGCTTAAAGGCGTTGCGTGATATTTTACCGGAAGCCTCAGATGCACAACAAACGGCTTTGCTGGCAGAGTTTGAAGCTAGTCGGGTGTATAACAAGCGCATTGGAAATCTTTACACGGGTTCGGTGTATTTGAGCTTGATGTCATTGTTGGCTAATTCTGAAACGTTAGTAGCTGGTGATCGGTTGGGGATCTTCTCATATGGTTCTGGGGCGGAAGGTGAATTTTATTCTGGGATTTTACAAGCCGACTTCAAGACTGGTTTAGTGGCTGATCAATTCACGACGTTATTTGCCAAGCGGACCCAAGTTTCCATTGCGGAGTATGAAACCATTTTCCAAACGCAATTAGCAGGGCCGGATGATCGTGACTTAGCAATTGACTTGGACCCAGCTAAATTTGTCTTAGCGGGGCAAAAAGATAAGCAACGCATCTACACTACACGTTAAAAATTCATAAATAAAACAAAGACAGGGCGCACTCCGGGTTTATTGTTGACAAGTAGGTGAAACAATACATATCGGAGGTCTCCGTGATGCACTGTAATACGTTCAATATCGGCGACTTAGCCCGTTGTCAAAAGCATGAAAACATTGACCAACCATTTATTGGCAAAGTTGTCGCCATTGACAATGATCATTGTTTGGTTGAAGTGATGTTTATTGCTGAACTAAAACAAAGTGACATAGCAAAATTATCTTCTGTTATCGCCGTAAAAAAAGATTTGCTAGCGCCATTCTATACGATTGACTAAGGACTTGAACCATAAGTCCTTTTTCGTTACACTTACAGGCGATAAGTTTGCATTTGAGGAGATATATTATGAAGCACATTTACTTAGCGGGACCATTCTTTAGTGATGAACAAATTGATCGCTTGGAACGCGTCGAAGCAGCCTTAGAAAAGAATCCAACGGTGGCCTCATTCTTCAGTCCATTTCGGCATCAATACCCTGAATATGAATTCGGGACTAAAGAATGGGCCGAAGTGGTCTTTAAAGGTGACCGCTCAAGCCTAGAAGCGGCTGATGTTGCTGTGGCCATTATGGATTATGATGAACATCACGTAGACCCTGGAACCGCTTGGGAAGTGGGATTTGCCGGGGCTACGAATAAGCCAGTGATTGTCATCAAGGAAAAAGAAGGTGGCATCAATATCATGATTTCCGTACCAGGGCATGCCTTTGTGACTGATATCAATGATTTGGCCACGTATGACTTTGAGATGATGCCTGAAAATGAGTGGAATGGCGAAATTTTCTAAAATACCAATAAATTTTTAAAGCCCCGTCTGACAAGATGGCGCTTTTTTGGTAAGTTGGTAGTAATCAGTTTTTTAGAAAGGGGATTAACAAATGCTTAAACGGCTACTTGGTTTAATAATTATCTGGCTCCATCGTTTTTGGTTGCCATTATCAATCACGGTTGGCATGCTCGTCGTGGCCTTTAGCTTTATGATGGTCCTCTTAGTCAAACAACAAATTACCGTGCAAATTGATAATATCCCTATTCGGAACAGTATTGGTGTCTTACAGCCAGCACAAGGGGTGTTGAAAAAAGGCGAACATCTTAATATTTTGCAAAAAAAGGATGATTGGTATCAAGTCCGGCGGGAAAATGAGTCGACCGGGTGGGTTGCTAGTTGGCTGTTAGAACGCAAAACCCCAGTTAAACACATGGGGACGTTAGCTGAAGCCACAATTGTGTTGGATCCTGGCCATGGTGGCTCTGATTCGGGGGCTTTGTCAACTGATGAAAACCACTTTGAAAAGACCTACACCCTGCGTTTAGCGCGCCAAGTTCGCGATGTGTTAGAAAACGATTATGGCGCACATGTCGTGATGACCCGTAATTCTGATAAAATTGTGTATCTGTCACAGATTCCAAAGCTTGCTGAAGACAATCATGGGGATGCGTTCATTTCTTTCCATTTTGATTCAGCGCCTGACGCCAACGTCGCTAGTGGCTTTACCGCGTACTATTACCACACCAAAAATGATTCTAAATTATTGGCCACTGATGTCAATGATGCGATGGATCCAGTTATGCCATTACAAAATAAGGGTGTCGAATTTGGTGATTTCTTGGTTATTCGCGATACCACGGTGCCGTCGATCTTGCTGGAAAATGGCTATATCAATGACGATAATGATTTCGCATATATTCGATCGACTAAATATCAAAAAACAATTGCCGACAGTATTCCAAAAGGCCTGCAAAATTATTTCACGCAGGTCGCCAAAGAAAATAATTAGTTGAACAACATAGCTTGAATTATCGGGCTGGTGGTGGGATAATAAAGCAAATACACAACCGATGAGAAAGCTAACTTGGGCCAAAATTTGCAGCGAGTAGGGACTGGTGTGAGCCTACATTTTTGAAACAAGGGGACACTTTTTAGGTCGCATTACGCGCGCTTGCCACGTTACGGCGGAAAAGGAGGCCTACTCCTTAGCCCAAACCAAGGTGGTACCGCGCCATTAGCGCCCTTGACGACAAGACAATTGTCGTTGAGGGCGTTTTGTATTTATTAACTAAACCAATAAACAGCAACACGAAAGGATTTCAACATGGCACAACCAACCTATCAAAAGCCTAAGGGCACAGCAGATTTATTACCTGGTGAATCAGCCAAATGGCACTACGTCGAAGAAACGGCGCGGTTGTTATTTAGTGATTATCAATACAATGAGGTGCGCACACCTTTGTTTGAGAGTTTTGAAGTCTTTTCACGGACATCTGGAGACACGTCAGATGTTGTGACTAAGGAAATGTATGATTTTTATGATAAGGGTGACCGCCACATCGCCTTGCGTCCTGAAGGGACAGCCGGGGTCGTGCGGGCCTTTGTCGAAAATAAGTTGTTTGGTCCTGAATACCAAAAGCCATACAAGATGTTTTATATTGGACCCATGTTTCGTTATGAACGTCCACAAGCTGGCCGGATGCGTCAATTCCATCAAATTGGGGTTGAAGCGCTTGGTTCAGAGTCACCAGCTTTGGACGCCGAAACGATTGCTATGGTGATTGATTTCTTCCAAACTTTGGGCGTTACTAACTTAAAGTTGACGGTTAATTCATTGGGTGATTTGGCATCGCGTGAAAATTATCGTCAAGCCTTGATTGCCTACTTGCAACCACATGCAGCTGAATTGTCAGCGGATTCACAAGTCCGTTTGGAACAAAATCCATTGCGGGTTTTGGATTCAAAGGACGCTAAGGATCAAGAAATCGTGGCGGGTGCGCCATCAATTTTGGAATATTTGACACCAGATGCCAAAGCCCGTTGGGAACAACTCCAAGCGGCCTTGGATGCTTTGGGCATTGATTATGAAATCGATGCCAATGTGGTTCGTGGGTTGGATTATTACAACCACACAATTTTTGAGGTCATGACCCAATCGCCAGCACTTGGCCGTGGTTGGGTGACCATCGCTGGTGGTGGCCGTTACAATGGCTTGGTTGAAGAACTTGGTGGGCCTGAAATGCCTGGTGTTGGTTTTGGGATTGGCTTGGAACGCTTGATGTTGTTGCTTGCCGCCGAAAATGCCAGCTTGCCTGAGGCTACACCAGTTGACGTATATGTTGCCAATCAAGGTGAAGGCACTGACGTTGTGGCTTTGCAAATGGTCCAAGCGATTCGCTCATTTGGCTATTCAGCTGATCGCGATTATTTGGATCGCAAGTTAAAGGCGCAATTTAAGGCCGCTGATCGTCAAAATGCGCGCTACATCATTACCTTGGGCGAACGCGAATTGGCTGAACAAAGTGCGAATTTGAAGAATTTAACGACTGGAACTGAGATTTCAGTCAAACTGGCCGAATTATATACAAATTTACCAGCTTATATTGATGACGTTGTTGAAGATGCAGCAGCAAGTGAGGAGACAGAATAATGAAGCGTACAAATTATGCGGGGTTGATTGATGAGAGTTATTTGGATCAAGCCGTGACATTACAAGGGTGGGTGCAAAAGCGGCGTGATTTGGGTGGCTTGATTTTCGTTGACCTCCGGGATCGCGAAGGCTTGGTGCAGTTGGCCTTTTCTGAAGAATTCGATGCAGCTGCGTTGGAAGTGGCTGAGAAGATGCGAACTGAATTCGTCATCGAAATTGAAGGTACTGTGCGTTCACGAGCAGAAGGTGCCGTGAATAAGAACTTGAAGTCTGGTAAAATCGAAGTTCAAGTCCACCAGGCAACGATTTTAGCTGAAGCCAAGACCACGCCATTTTATATCGAAAACGACATTAACGTATCTGACGAATTGCGTTTGAAGTACCGGTATTTGGATTTGCGCCGGCCTGAGATGCAAAATAACTTGCGAATTCGCTCAAAGATTACCGCCGCAACGCATGAATTTTTGGATGCCAATGGCTTTATGGATATTGAAACGCCATATTTGGCCAAGTCAACTCCAGAAGGCGCACGTGATTATTTAGTGCCTTCACGGGTGTATGAAGGGGCCTTCTTTGCCTTGCCACAATCACCACAATTGTTTAAGCAATTATTGATGGGCGCTGGTTTTGACCGCTACTATCAAGTTGCCCGCGCGTTCCGTGATGAAGATTTGCGTGGTGATCGTCAACCAGAATTCACGCAATTGGACGTGGAAATGTCATTCATGGATCAAGCCGAAATTATGGCCTTGGTCAACGAATGGGTGGCGGCAATTATGCAAAAAACGGTCGATTACACGCTGGATACAACGGCGATTCCAACGCTTGAATGGGCCGATGCGATGGCGCGTTACGGAACTGACAAGCCTGACTTGCGCTTTGGCATGGAGTTACAAGACTTATCAGCATTGATGGCTGATTCAGAATTTGGCGTTTTTGCCAATGCCATTAAAAACGGTGGACAAGTTAAGGCGATTGTTGTGCCTGGAGCAGCCGAACACTATTCACGCAAGGATATTGACAAGTTAGCGCAATACATCGAACGCTTCGGTGCCAAGGGCTTGGCTTGGTTGAAGATTACGGATGAAGGTATCACAGGACCAATTTCAAAGTTCTTAACGACTAAGGGTGAAGCATTGTTAGCCCAAACTAACGCGCAAGCTGGCGATTTGATTTTGTTTGCGGCTGACCAACCTGGAGTCGTTGCGGCCACGTTGGATGCTTTACGTCGGATGACGGCCAAAGAAATGAACTTGATTGATGAAACTAAGTGGGCATTTGCTTGGATTGTTAACTGGCCTTTGTTTGAATACCAACCTGAAGAAGACCGCTGGATTTCAGCGCACCACCCATTCACGATGCCAAATGAAGCCGATTTGCCTTTGATGGCCACGACTGAAGGGGCACACCAAGCACATGCGCAATCATATGATTTGGTCTTGAATGGTTATGAATTGGGTTCAGGTTCCATTCGTATTCACCGGATGGACATTCAAGAACAAATGCTTAGTGCTCTTGGCTTTACCAAAGAAGCGGCGCACACGGCCTTTGGGTTCTTGTTGGAAGGCATGGAATTTGGCTTCCCTCCAATGGGTGGCATCGCGCTTGGCTTGGATCGCTTGGCTATGTTGTTAGCTGGTCGTGAAAATATTCGTGAAGTCATTGCCTTCCCTAAGAACTCTAAGGGGACCGAACCAATGACTGAAGCACCTACCTTAGTTGCACAAAACCAATTGGCTGAATTGAATTTGGTTGCACCAGCGTACTTAGAGACTGATGCACCAAATCTGGCTGAAGAATAGGGCACATTATGGGACGTATCGAGGACTATCTAAAAAATCATGAATACACTGGCCGGATTAGTGCTGCGTTAATTTATGCGATTGCCTCAGCGATTGCCTTGAACTTCTTTTGGACGCCGGGCCATATCTATTCATCGGGCTTCACAGGACTTTCTCAATTGGTTAACACGGCGTTATCGCGGTTTGGTCATTTTGAGTTGCCAGTCTATGTGCTGTTGCTTTTGTTTAATGCGCCATTGTTAGTGGTCGCATACAAAAAAATCGGTGCAAAATTCACAGCGTTTACAGCGCTATCAATCATTTTTGCATCAATTGCGATGCGGTTAATTTCAGGGCCGGCTACCCCATGGGTCACGGATCCGTTAATGGATGCGCTCTTTGGTGGAGCGATTAATGGCTTTGGAACCGGCTTTGCTTTGCGCAACGGGATTTCAACCGGGGGCTTGGATGTCATCGGAATTATCCTGCGCCGGACGACAGGTATGAAGATGGGAAAGGTCAATTTGACGTTTAACTTCTTCATTTTGTTGGGCTCAGGCTTCATGTTTGGACCTGAATTTGCGTTGTATACGGCGATTGGGCTGGTTGTAAACGCCTATGTGATTGACTTGTTGTATACCCGTCAACAAAAGATGCAATTGATGATTATCACGGAACGTCCACAAGAAGTTGTGCATTCGATGCAACAAACCTTGCGTCGGGGAATTACGATAATCCATCACGCTGAAGGAGCGTACAATCACCATCCTAAAGAAATCCTTTTTACCGTGATTTCATTGGATGAAGAAATGGATGCCTATTCAGCCATCATGAGCGCTGATCCAGGCGCCTGGGCCTCGATGTGGAAGATTGAACGCACATTTGGCCGCTTCTATGAGCCGCGGTTGTAGCGAGTAAACCCAGTAAACCTCACTGTACAAAGTAAACCTAGTAAACTTAGTAAACCTCACTGTATAAAGTAAACTCAGTAAACCTAGTAAACTTTACTTATCGTAGTAAACCTAGTAAACTTACCTGTAACGAGTAAACTTTTATAGGAGGTTTTTTTATATGGCCAGGCAAAATCCATTCAAACCACAATTTGGCGTGGCCCCTGATTACTTCATTGGGCGGCGACAAATTTTGTCATCCTTAGTAGATGCTGCTAAAGATAGTAATTCACCATGGCGTGTGACTTTGATTACCGCGCCTCGTGGTGTGGGCAAAACCGCCTTAATGGCCGATGCCCGTAAGCTAATCAAGAATGCTAAGTTTGTTAGTGTGCCAATGTCAGGCGAGTTTAAACAAGCTGTGCTGGAATCATTGAACGAGGTTTCACAATCTCAAGAATACAATGTCGATGCTAAAGTATTTTCCTATAAAGCTACTTATACAGAACCACAAAGCTTTTTAGCTGGGTTGCGCAATCGCTTGAATAAAAATCAATTAACCGTCTTTTCAATTGATGAAGTCCAAGGTGACCTTGATCAATTAGCTGAATTTGTGATGAGTTATCAGCAATTACTGCAAGACGGGTTTAATCTGATGCTGATGATGGCCGGATTACCAGCCCCAATTGAAAAGTTAATGCAACAACCAACGACAACGTTTCTCCGCCGTGCTAAACGTGTGCGCCTTGGTGGCTTGCTACATGATGAGATTGTGGCTTCAGTGCTACAAGCATTTACCGACACAGGGAAGAAAATTAGCGTCGAGTTGGCAGAACAGCTAGCAACAACGTCTGGTGGCTATACTTATTTGGTGCAACTGCTCGGGTATTATACGTGGGCATATACAGAAAAAATGACCACGCAACAGCATCTCGATACGGCCATTGCTGAAAGCGAACACATGATGATTGATTCAGCGATTACATTTATTTTGCGGGATATGTCTGCGCGTGAAGTGGATTTGTTGATGGCGATGGCCAAGTATGAGGTGGCTTGCAATCAAGATTTAATTAAGGATATGCAAGTCACTAAACAATGGGTCTATAAGTATACGCAACGATTGCTTGGGTATGGGGTCATTAAGCAGATTGATAAAGGGCAAACAATTATTTCGATTCCGTTTTTGCGCGAGTATTTGCAAGATGATGGGTCAAATAAAATTCCTGAAGAATATCATTAAATGCATACTTCTTTAGAGGCGAGTTTGAAAAAATTCAGAAAAGTGTCACTGTTAATCATTGATGAAATTGGATTTATGGACATTGATGGAGAACGCAGTAACCTATTTTTCCAAATTATAAATGAACGATACGAGACTGCTTCAACCATTGTGACTACTAACCTACCACTCAGTCAGTGGTCAGAGAAATCCTCCAAGGTGCAAGCAGCAGCTGTTCTTGATTGCTTAGTTCATCATTCGGTGAGAATATTGATTAATGGCAAATCATACAGATTAAATGATTTTTACAGAACTCGAACTCGAGAAAATTAACTAAAAAATGTCAGAAAACGTGGCCCAAAAACGACAATTTGGATGGCCTTTTTCTGACATT
>JAITQG010000021.1 GCA_031289015.1 Lactobacillaceae bacterium | reverse complement strand
GGTGGCGCAAATAGGGGGAATGGTCCGCGAGCGGCCCAATGCCACGCCCGTTGTAATCCTGAATGTCGGGCGGCAGTTCCCCCTATTCGGCCACCCTTGCTTTTTCTCCAAATTGATCGCTCCGAGCCCCAGCCGGCCCAAATTTTACAACAATGAGCAGAGTTCATCTGGATGTTTTTAACATGTTGGTGTGTGACTGCTCCAGATTAGTTGTGCGGGCTGAATGAAGTAGGAAATATTACATAGTTGTAGGTGACTGTAAAAACTTTAAGAGCCTTCATCAAGCCCTGTGATATGAAACCTAACCCTTGTCTTGCTTTGTGGAAGAAGTAGCAAGGTGAAGTTCTAGTAACCGGAAGGAGCTAGAGCGACTGGAGGTTGGTGTTTTGGGTTGGTGGGGGAAGGGGCGGAGCATTGCTGGCATAGTGGTGGGTTAAGCGAGGTAGGAGCACCAACGCGGTCTTAGGGAATTGGTTGCTCGCTTGCGAGGAGCCGAGTCCCTTAGACTAGTGGGACTCTGTCGCCCACCTCTATGCCAGCAATGCGGAGCCCCTTCCCCCACCAACCCAAAACACCTTGCCCTGAAAGGGCAAAAAAACCAAGTTAAAGAGCAACAAAAAAAGAGCCAAGACCAAAGTCCCAGCTCATTAAAGTTACTTCTTAGTAACATTACCCTTATAATCCTTAACAACCTTCATAGCACTCATTGGTACATATCCCAACTTCTTAGTAGCAGTCTTAGTAACCGCCTTTGTAGTCATGTACTTAACGAACTTCTTAGTAGCTGCATCCGGCTTCTTAACAGTATACATGTGCTCGTAAGCCCAGATTGTCCACTTGTTAGTCGTAACGTTCTTGTTTGAAGGCTTAACCCCATCAACCTTGATCGTCTTCAAGCCCTTAGCAGCCTTACCAGTTGTGTAGCTAAATGCCAAGTATGAAATTGAACCTGGTGTTTGGGCCACAATCTTTTGGACTGCACCGTTATCATCTTGTTCTTGGGCTGTAGCAGTTTCTACATCACCCATGATAGCTTGTTCAAAAGTTGCTCGCGTTCCTGAACCAGTTGCCCGGTTGATCAAAACAATCTTTTCATCCTTACCACCAACTTGCTTCCAGTTAGTCGTCTTACCAGCAAAGATGCTTTGAACTTGCGCTTTAGTCAAATTCTTGAGTTTAATATCAGTGTTAACAACCGGTGTGATACCAACAACAGCAACCTTGTGATCCTTCAACTTTGAAGCATCCACCCCGTCTTTTTGTTCAGCAAAGACGTCTGAATTACCAATTGTAACGCCGCCAGTTCCAACATGACTCAAACCGGCACCTGATCCGCCACCTTGAACAGTGATTGAAACCTTTGGATGGCTTTCAAGATACATTTCGCTAGCTTGCGTTACAAGTGGTTGCAAGGCAGTTGACCCCATGGCCAAAACCTTACCAGTGCTATCAGTCTTTGCTGCTTGAACTGCTGAAGTGGCTGTCCCAAGTACCATAGCCCCTGTAGCAATAATCAATGCTGACTTCGTAATAAAATGCTTATTCATGACCAATTCTCCTATGTGAATAAAATTATATACAGTGTTTGTAGCAAGCCAGCAAGTAAATGTGTAGTAGTAGTAGATGATGACTAGGTGCTGCCTTGCTACAACTACGATATTACGGAAAGGTTGTAACGAGTCCACACACATTCATGTAACGAAATTGTCTGGGATGGTAAATATTTTCTTTACAAAGACTAAAAAACCGTGCCAACACTAAGGTTAACGCGGTTTTTCACTTACTTATTGGGCACAAATACTAACCGTTCAGGATTCTTTTCATGCCAAGCATCCTCGAGCTCTGACAAGCCAACAGCCTTAGTTGTAAATTCAAACGGCATTTGCTTCTCAGCCTTCAAAATTGCTTTAAATGACTTGATAATTGCCAAAACCCCAACTGAACCTTGCCCAGAGCCGATTAATTGTAATTTCACAGCCCGGAATGCCGCCCCTGGAATGGGTGCAGTGGCGCCGGCTGTTGAACCAATCTCAACCCACTTGAGAACTTGGCTCTCCTCTTTACGCTTGGGGATAATGGCCCACATCGCATTGGCGGCTACATCGCCCCACAAGTAATCCAAAACAATATCAATTTCGGTTCCCGCAGTACCCAAGGCCGTCTTAACCGCATCTGCATCATCAGTTAAGGCAATCGTTTGGGTGGCCCCTAACTTGGTTAACTCAGCCAACTTATTGGTATTGCGGCCAACGGCGATGATATCTTTAGCCCCCATCCGCTTTGCAATTTGGACGGCCATCGAACCAGCATTACCAGTTGCGCCCAGAATCATCACGGATTGTCCGCGCTTAAACTTAGCACGATACTTCAAAGCCATCCACGCTGATAAGGCTGGATTCATCAACCCGGCAATTTTAACATCATCCAAGCCACTTGGAATGGTCACCCAATGTCCCTTTTCCACGGCGACGGTTTCAGCAAAACTTCCATTGCCCACAAAATAAACTTTCTTGCCATTCGCCAACGTCCCCACACCATCAACCCCAGGAATCATTGGCAAAATGCCCTCGGCGGCATAATGTGAACCATCTGCATCACTGCGCGCCCGATTTGATAAGGCGGCGGCCGTCACGTTAATCAACGCTTCGTCTTGTTTTGGCGTTGGGACTTCATAGTCAGTTTCATACTTGGGACCTTGGGTAAAATCTCTTACTACTGCTGCTTTCATGATAGATCTCTTTTCTGTATTTGATTATTTATTACCTGTAATGTAAAATAAGTATAACGCCGAAAGATTGCTATGTCAAATATTTATTACAGGTAATTAAAAATGTCAAAATACGATCAAATCCAAGCCCTCATCCGGACCATGAGTGACGCTAACCATGAAGAAGATAGTGAAATCAAGTGGTTTTTAAAACACGCCACCTTGCCATCTACTGTAGATATCATTAAAAACGCCAAAAATTTCACCCATTCGGAACTCGAAATCCTCAGCACCTTGGCTCAAAGTGCAGACCCAATCACGTTTAAAGCCTTACAAGCAACATCTGCCTTATCACAGGGTATGCTATCGCGCTACATTAATCGGCTGCAAAAACAACAATTGTTGGAAAAATTTCATGCTGCGACCAATAAAAAAGAAGTCTGGCTCAAATTATCTGCAACTGGCCGTGAAATTGGGGCATTGCACTTAGAACTCCATGCGCAAATGCATAAAGATTTTGAACAAGTGTTAAGTCATTACAGTGATGCTGACATCGACTTGGTCATCAAGTTTGCCCAAGACGTCTTCACCACCCGCAAAAACATTCAATAAAACAGCTCGCAAAAAGGCTAGGACAAAATTTTGTCCTAGCCTTTTTATGCTTGATAACTATTCGGCAGTCGTGTAAACTGCTGACACGTCATCGTCATCTTCTAATTCGTCAACCAACTTGGCCAATGATTCAGCCTTATCAGCTGGTACTTCCATTGGATTGTCAGCAACCATGGTAACTTCTTCAGTTGCAAATTCGTAACCCTTAGCGGCCAAAGCATCCCGTACTTCAGGGAAGGCCTTTGGATCCGTGTAGATTTCGAATTGATCATCGTAAGTCTTCATGTCATCGGCACCAGCCTCCAACATGTCTTCAAACAATTGGTCTTCATCAATTTCTGGTGCATCTTCGCCCCGTGAAATTTCAATATAACCCTTACGATTAAATTGGAATGCCACTGAACCAGAAGTTCCAAGTTCACCACCCGCATGCTTAAATGCAGAACGCACGTTTGAAGCCGTCCGGTTCGTGTTGTCAGTCAAAGTTTCAACCAACACCGCGATTCCAGCTGGTCCATAACCTTCATACGTCAATTCTTGGTAGTTTGCTCCACCAGCCCCTGACGCCTTGTCCAAGGCACGTTGTACGTTATCCTTAGGCATATTGGCAGCCTTAGCTTTTTCCATCACCAAACGCAATGATGGATTACCATCTGGATCGGGACCGCCGGCTTTAGCAGCAGTATACAAATCACGTGATAACTTTTGGAAAATCTTTCCACGCTTAGCATCTTGGGCGTTCTTACGGCCCTGGATGTTATGCCATTTACTATGTCCTGACATGTTTTCAAACCTCTTTTAACTTGATATTAAACACTTTATTTTACCATATTGCGACTTTTATTGACTAGTATCTACTTGTTTTTCCATAAAGTCATATGGCGTTAAATTTTCAACGCCGATATCAGCGGGAATCTGGTTATCTAAAATCTTGGTCAGCGTCAAGATATTATCATCAACTAGCGCCTCTGTAGCCACCTGCTCAGGTACGCTAGGTTCCTGGCTTGCTGGTGCGGCCTGGCTCATCACTGGCTCGTTGGTAGCCGGTGCTTGGGTAACCTCATCCAGCATTTTTGCTGTAACTTTTTCAGGTGGCTTGGGCATCACGCCAACAATAGCTTGGCTGATGCGTTCACCCAAAGTTGTTTGCCGATTCGCACCCTCAGTTTCAACCGCGCGACTATACGCATTGGGTTCACCGAGCAACACCAATGATTCACGCGCCCGTGTCAACCCAGTGTATAACAAATTTCGTTGCAACATGCGATTAAACTGCACGACCAACGGCATGATGACCAAGGCATATTCACCACCTTGGGCTTTATGAATCGTGGTCGCATAAGCCAACGTGAGATTAATGAAATCCCCCCGCTCATAGCGCACAATCCCCGTATCAAATTCGACTTCGATGAAATCCATATCATCTTTGTTGCCCTTATCTTTGGCAAACATAATCGCTGACACGTAACCAATGTCGCCATTAAAGACGTTGTTTTCTGGGTCATTGGCCTTTTGCATGACTTTATCGCCGACGCGGAAACTAAATTCAAAGTTACCTTCCCGCCACTTCATCTCGCGCTTTTTGGGTGACATGGGATTAAATAAATTCTGGGCAATCAAATTCAGATTGTTCACGCCCGCTGCATAGCGATACATCGGCGCTAAGATTTGCATATCGCGAACACTGTTGCCCTTGTTAATCCAACTCGTCACGATTTTTTCAATCATCGTGGGCACTTGATCCATGTGCACTGGAAAAAATGAGCGATCCGGTTGTTGGGCCATGAAATTGGCTGGTAAGCGCCCATTTTTGACTTCGGCCGCTAATTCAACAATTGTCGACCCTTTACCTTGGCGATGAATCGTTTCGAGTTCGCGAAAATTCAGCAACCCACTGGCCAATAAGTCATAAAATACGCGCCCCGGTCCAACGGATGGCAGTTGATCTTTGTCACCCACTAAGATAATTTGCATATTGTGGGGTGTGGCGCGCAGGAGTGTTGCAAACAATTCCGTATCCACCATCGACATCTCATCAACAATTAACAACTGCCCACTGATGGTTTCAACATCCATCTCTGAATAACTTTCGCGCCCCGTAATACCTAACAACCGATGAATCGTCGAAGCTTGCCGCCCCGTTGATTCCGCCAGGCGTTTCGCCGCCCGCCCAGTCGGAGCCACCAAGTGAATCATCTTCTTTAAATCATCCTTGGCGGTCCCATCTTCTTCTAACAAGCGTTCATACGCCTGCACGACCCCATTGATAATCGTGGTTTTACCAGTCCCTGGGCCACCTGTTAAGATGAATAATTTATTCGTCAACGCCGCCATCATCGCATCTTGTTGCAAACCATCATATGGAAACGGATTAGCTTTTTCCACTGCACTCAACGCCGCTTGGGCCGCCTCACGTTTGAAGATGCCCACACTTTGATTAAGTTCGACTAACTGTTGGGCAATTTCTAATTCAGCCGCATAAAGAGCTGAGGTGTAGAGCTTAGTGCCTTCTGCGACAATCAGGCCACTCGTCGTCAAATCCAAGACCGCCTGTTTAACTAGTGTTAACTCAATCGGCACATGTTGGGTCGTGGTTAGTATTTTAATCGCCGCTTGTAAAAGTTCCTCGACACCGATATAAGTGTCGCCGCGTTCAAAGGTTGCTTGATTGATGGCTGCCACGACTCCTGCATTAATCCGGCGTGGATCATAGGGATCCATGTTTTGTTGCGCCGCTAACTGATCAACGCGACTAAATGAAACCCCATCAATGTCCAAGACTAATTGATACGGGTTTTCTTTGAGCGTCTTTAACGTTTCAGCGCCATATTTAGTATAAATTGCGGCTGCCAAAGCTGAGCCAAAGCCATAATCATTCAGGGCCACAATCGCGCGTTCCATCCCATCGGATTTAATCAACTGCTCAACAATGGTCGCTTGTTGTTTAGGGGACAGTCCCAAACCATCCAGCCGGTCTGGTTGTGTCAATATTAAATCAATAGCATCCATGCCCAACGCATCAACAATTTTTTCAGCAGTTTTTCCACCAATTCCAGTAAACGCATCGCTAGAAAGATACTTCACCAAACCAGATGTTGAACTCGCCGCCAAACGTTGATAAGTATTGGAATTAAATTGTTCACCAAACTTGGCATGCTTGGTGACTTTACCTTTAAATTCATAACTCGACCCAATTTGAATATCACCAAAGCTACCCGTAACGGTGATTTCAGGTTCGCTAAAACTAAAATTCAACTCATCAATTTTAACAGCGAGCACTTTATAAAAACTGTCTTGAGCGGCAAACATAATGTTTTGCACTTGCCCAATCAGCGTTGGTGTTTCACTTTGCTCGCCAAAGATATCGAGTTGATCAGTCATTGTGATCAGGTCCTTTCATTAATTGCAGTAATTCATCTAACCGGGTGGCTTGCGCGTTAAATTTAGCATGATCAATTTGATCGGCCTTAATCAACCATTGATTATCCGGTGCACCTAAAGCCGTCGCCGTGACCCCGCGTCCAAAATTAGCCGTAAAATCAGCGGCATCTAAGTCCAACGCTTGGTCAAAAGCCTTTTGCGCCGCGGTTAAATCGGTCAAACTCAACCAAATATTACCTAATAGCACCCACGCCGCCCCATCCGTTGGCACCTGTTCTGTACCCGTCAAAGCAAAGACCAAGGCTTGTTGCCATTTTTGTTGCGCATAATAACTCTGCGCTTGCATCATGGTTGCATCATGTTGCAACTTAGCATCTGAAATTTTGCTAAAAAACAGTTGGGCTTGACTAAAATCCGCTGCCGCATAATAAACATTGCCCAGCGCATAATACAAATTTTCTAACGCTTGGGGTGCCGCTGCAAATAACCCCAAACTTTTCAGGCCGAGTTCTTCAGCTTGGGCGAAATTTTCGGTCACCGTCAACACATTGACCAAGTCAACGTAGGCTTGCCAATCAGTTGGGGCCGCTTCAATCTGACGCACTAATTTTGAAATATCTTGTTGTGCTGCTTGTTGTGCATCCATTTTAGTCTCCAGCCATTAAATCGTGTTACTAGCATCATTTGCACTAGTCAGATACGAAATGTCATTGCGAATCAATTCAGTATAGTGAATTCCATCCGTCGTTTCTAAAATCGACGTTGACGTATTGCCTAAGCCACCGCGGGCCCGTGATTGTGCCAATGGAATCTCCAATAATCCAGCCATGCCAGCCGTTAATGCCATCCCATGTGAAAAGAACACGAGATTAACATCTGCGCCGCCATATTGGCTAACCGCGGCTTCAACTGCTTGTCTAAAGCGCAGTTGCACATTTGCAAACGTTTCGGCTCCTTCAATCTGACTGGCATCAAATTGATCAGGATGGTGACGATAGGCGTCATACATGGCTGGCCATTGCGCCATTACGGCATGAAATTCCATGCCTTCCCAAATCCCCATGCCAAATTCGCCTAAGCCCGGTTGGAGCGTCAATGCTGGTTTGAAATCTAAATATTTAATCGTTTCTTCGGCGGTAATTTTAGCACGCGTAATCGGTGATGCAAACGCATGCGTAAATTTAATCGCCTTTAAATGTTTACCCAATTGTTCAATCTGGTCATAGGATGTGGCTAATAAAGGTGAATCCCCATTGGCCCCTTGAAAACGGCCGGCTTGATTCCACTCAGTTTTACCGTGGCGAATAAAATATAATTTTGTCATTAATTGATGTGCCCTTCTCATTGCTAGTATTTCAATTATAACCAAATAAATAGCCGTCCGCACTATTTGCGGACGACTAATTTATTTAACAGGCGCATTAGGCTGAACGGTCACTAAACCTTCACCGAGAATTCGCGTAGCTGCTTGATATATATATTCCGCCGTAAAGTCTGAGCGAATGAGAATTAAAAACCGTAGTGCGTCATTCATTGTTTGCACTTGCTTAGGTCGATTATCATTTTTCAAATACGCAATCATGGCCCGTGTACTTGCCGCCGCGACCGTCCACCGCGCATTAGCATCAAATTCTAAATACTCATCAACGAAATCAATTAATTTTGCAGCCAATTCAATATGATTAGGTAATAATTTAGAAACAATGCGCAAGTCAGCCCTGACAATGAAGGTTTCCATCGTCAAGAAATACATTTCACGGAATTTTCTAATCATATCGTGATGCACAATGATATATTCTGTGATGGCGACAATCTGGGCATCTGTTAGAAAATCCAACGCCATGAAAACTATCAAGAAATCCATATGATCGACATGCGTATCTTGTCTTAAAATCGAGTCGAATTCTTGCATCACCGAGGCTAATAACTCTGGAGAAGGATTGGCATGATGTTCACCAAACTCCAAAATAATCAGTAATCGATGTGAACTAGCCGACTCAGTATCGATATTTTTTTCAACTTTTAGGCGCAACTTATGAAAACCTGCATAATCATTTTTGGTCGCCATCGTCGCAATCCGTTCATAGTACTTACGAAATGATGCAGCTTCATCACCTAGGAGTGACCAAAAATCTAAAATATGGACATTAATATTTTCAAGTAAATCAAAGAAAACAGCCGCACTAGGACTTGATGTCCCGTTTTCAAACTTTGACAGCGAGGCCGTGCTATAACATTCCCCGGCAGCTTGTTTGAGGGTAAAGCCCTTTGAAATTCGCAACTCATGGAAGGTCGCGCCCCAACGTTCTAAATCCATTAGTTATTCCCCTTTCCCGAATCCTGAAACAACAAATTAGCCACCATCTGATCCAAGCGATCAATCAATAAGTAGTTTTGTGAGACGTTAAACTTTAATAACAACGGGCGCAACTCATGAATGATTTCAAACGCTTCTTGTGACATCCCTTGTTTAATTAATAACTCAGTTTCATAAATTTTATAGGCGATGCACTGATCTGGATAATCACCCGTGATGTATTTCATACAATATTTTTTCATTTGTTCAGCAATATCGAGACTATCGTGTTCAACGGAGGCAATAAAGCAATTTAACAAAATGCGTGTGAGATGCTTCTTTTCTGAAAACGAAAGTGTTGTCGCATCTTTTTCCAAGACGTGCTCAACTTGTTTAACAAACGGCTTGAGTTCATCATGTGGAGCAACTAAGACATAGGCTTGCACCAAGATGGTATCAAAATGCGTCCAATATTCAGTGCTGGCCAATCGGTGTTTTACCAACGCCATATCTTCTTTGCTAGCCGCGTTATGTTCCAAGTGCAAGAAATGTTGTAAGCCACAGCGTAACCCAGCGTCCATAATACGGGCCGTTTCACTATGAAAAGCCATTTTATCTAATTCAGCAAAAGTTTTAGCCAAACCATAAATATCCCGAGATTGCATAGCGTGGGTATAATCACGATATTTTTCAAACACTGAATCTTTTTGCAAGATAGCGACATATTCATCGTAAGAAACGTGCATATTATCTAAGAGATTCATCAGTTGCACGAGGGAAATATTATATTCCCCTTTTTCAAATTTCGAAACGTAGCTATGATTGGTTAGCCCCTCACTAACTTGGCGTAATGACATTTTTTTACGCAGCCGAATCTCTTTAAATGCCATGCCAAGTTGCATGGTTGATATATTACGTTCAGCCATTAGCCGGCCCTCCCATATATTGCATAATTGTGGATTAATCCTTATTTTTTATTATATAAAGGATATTCTAATAATCTGTGAACTTAAAGTGGCTTTATATTCGAAACTTTTCGAGCTTTTGGTTTGGGTTGATTGTGGGAGTCTGCTGTTTGCCCCTTTCAGGGTCAAAATTGTTGTAAAATTTGGGCCGGCTGGGGCTCTCCGGCAAAGATAAATTTGTGGGAAACGGGTGGCGCAAATATGGGGAAAGGTCCGCAAGCGGCCCTGCG
>JAITQG010000059.1 GCA_031289015.1 Lactobacillaceae bacterium | reverse complement strand
GGCGACAGAGTCCTGCTAGTCTAAGGAATTCGGCTCCGTGCAAGCACGAAACCAACTCCCTAAGACCGCGCTAGTGCTCCTTCTACCTCGCTAATTCCACTACTATGTCAGCAATGCTCCGCCCATCCCACCACCAACCCCAAACACCGGTTTCCAGTCGCTTTAGCTCCTTACAACCCTAAAACTTCAGCTTAAACAGTTTTAAAGTTTGGCTTGCATAGTAATATAAACAGTCCCCAAACTTGTCGGCTTTTGGACTGTTTATTTGTAGTGTGTTGCTTTTGAATGGGGTTAGATTCTTAAATTTTAACGAGATTTAACGAGTTTTCAACAAAATGGGCATTTGGTGGCATCTTCTTAGTAGAGGAGGAAATACAAAAATGTCAAAGAATAATCAAAAGGTTGAGGTGCGCAATGTTGCTTTGAAAATGGCTTGGTGGGTTGTTTTCGCTGGTTGGTTTACTGTATTATTGTTAGTGGGGATTGGGCTTTGGCAGTTTTCTTTATATGAGCTGACGGCTGATTTAACGGTGACGACGGGGATCGCCATCTGTTCGACTAGTTTGGCGACGTTAATGTTGCTGTTCGATATTAGTAGTCGGTATGTTGGATATAAAGTTGGCCGTGCGGAACGAATTCTCAATAATACCCAAGTCATCAATGCTCGATTGCACCAGTTAATGGGCGAAAATAGAAAAGGGGAGTTAGTCAATGCGCGTGATATTTTGCTGGAACTAATCGAGATTGCTGAATGTATTTATTTTCAAGAAGTTGATATTACGATCATCAACCGACAATACATCGTGTTTATTAACGGCTGGTTGATGGATAATTTGGAGCTGATTTATGCGTTGATTGAGTGGGAGAATTATGATGCCAGAGTTTTGTTTGAGGTTGCTAATCAACTAAAAGAGGTGGGGAGAGATGAAAAAAAGCTATAGCACGTTTGAGATTGAAGAATTTGAAGGCGCGATTGAAATTATGCGTAATTGGCCTAAATATACGGGCAAGCGGCGTTGGTGGGAGAAGCATGATATGCCATTTGATCCCAAACGCCCTTTGTGGAAGCGGATTTTCAATGTATTTTAATTAACAAACAAGAGCCACATAAGCAAATACATGCTGATGTGGCTCTTTTTTTAGTTGAGTTTTTTGGATAGTTAGTGTGTAGCAATATAAGTTATAAAGCCACAAGGTGAAGTATTCCTAGCCGTGCAACGGCTAAAAAAACAAAGTATTAAAGCTTAAAACTCCTCATAAACATCAGGATCTTGATTAAAAGTCCGACCATCAACCTTGCTCAAACTGTTAATCATCTGAACCTCATCATCAGTCAAAACAAAATCCAGAATATTTAAATTATCCAACTGTCGCTCACCCGAAGTTGACTTAGGTAAAGCCATGACCCCACGCTGCAAATCCCAACGCAAAATAACTTGCCCAACCGACTTGTGATGGGCATCAGCAATCGCCAACAAAACGGGATCAGTCAACACCGCATTGCCACGCCCCAAAGGACTCCAAGCTTGCGTGATAATCTTGTGTTCACGATCATACAACAACGTTTCTTCTTGATTGAAGTAGGGATGTAATTCGATTTGATTGATTTCAGGAGTGATGCCGGTTTCTTCAATCAGGCGCTCAATTTGGGCGGGTGTGAAATTTGACACACCAATATGTTTGACTAAACCACGCGCCTTGGCTTCAATTAAAGCCCGCCAAGCATCGACATACTTGTCAGTCAACGGATTGGGCCAGTGAATTAAATATACGTCCAAATACGTTAAGTCCATGCGATATAAGGACTCTTGGATGGTCGTCAACGCTTCGTCATACGCGTGGTGACGGCCAGGTAGCTTTGAGGCAATTTCGATTTGTTCGCGGGGAATGCCACTTTCACGTAACGCTTGTGCCACGGTACCTTCGTTTTCATAATTAAACGCGCTATCTAAATATGTGTAACCATTTTCTAGAGCAGTGCTAATGACAGTTTTGCCAGTTTCACCTTTTAACGGCCATGTGCCAAACCCAATTGCGGGAACTTGATCGCCATTTGCTAGGGTATAAACGTACATTTTATCTACCTCCAAGGGGTTTTAATTAGTTATCTATATCATACGCTAAAAATTAAATTGAAAAAGGTGTTGACACTTTTTGGCTGGCGCGGTAAGATATTTATTGTTGTTAAACAACGAAAAGCACATGCGGATGTAGTACAATGGCTAGTGCTCCAGCCTTCCAAGCTGGGAATGCGGGTTCGATTCCCGTCGTCCGCTTCGTCCAACCGATATCGAATAGGTATCGGTTTTTTTATTGCAATTTTTGGCATGCAATTACCACATTATTCAGCTAAAATATTAATTAACAAACACGTTCCAAGAAAGGCAAGTTGATGCAAGCCATTAAAATAAAAATCTTTGAGTTACAACTAGGTGTAATCAAACTGGTAACGTCTGTCATTAATCGGTTAAAAATTGTCTTGACAACCAGCCTGAGCGCCAAATTGCCAATGGGAGATTGGTTGTGGAATTGGCGGCATAGTAAAGATTTAAAACTCGAACAACTCTTTGCAACTAAATATCAAGCGATTATTGCCAAATATCAAACCGCCCAATTAACAGCAACCATTCCAAAGCAACCACGCATTTGGTTGATTTGGATGCAGGGTGAGGAGGCCATGCCGTATGTTGTGGCCAAAAGCTATCAAGCGATTTTACGTTATCGTGGTAATTTTGAAGTTGTTTTGTTAACTGAAGAAAATATGCACGAGTATATTGAGATACCCGTCGAAATTAGCCGTCAAATTGACGCTGAGACCTTTCAAATCGCCCATTTGACTGATTATTTGCGATATGCGTTACTCGCGCAGTATGGTGGTGTCTGGCTTGATTTAACGATGTATGTGAACGCGCCGATTCCACCTTTGTCGCCAGCCTATGAATTTGTGTACAATAAGGGCCTCGTGCGTTTCCAAGAAGATTATTATTTTCCTAATATTTATGATTTCCAGATTACATATTTGGCGATGCACAAAAATGCTTTGTTGGCTAATTTTATGCGCGACATGGTGTACGCTTATTTAGTCGATGGTAAGGTGTATGATTACTTTGCGACGTATGCATTAGCGATGACGGGCTTCAAGCATATTCCTGCCTTAGCCGCACAATATGCCGCCGCGCCCCAAATTAATGAACAGTCTGAACGCTTCTCCAATCGTGATGAGCGGGTCATGTTAGCTGGGTTGGAAGAAGATCTCTCAACGTTTGCTTATAAGTTCACGAGTGAGTGGTGGAATGAGGATAATTTTCCAGCTATGGCGACAAAAATTGATGCTGCTGGTGAAATCAAAGCAGCCAAGACGGGTGACTAAAGTTGCTCGTTTTTTTTGATGAAATGATAGTCCAAATTGGCTGAAAAATGCTATACTGAAAACGATTACATTTAGAAAGAGGCAAGTACAGATGACATTAGAAAAAATTGTATTTGGTACGTATACAAAGCGCGTTTCCAAAGGCGTATATACGGCTAATTTGGATACGACAACCGGTTTGTTGCAAGACACTGAGTTGTTAGTTGAATTGGGGAGCCCAACATATACGACTTTGAGCCAAGCGCATAAGCTTTACGCCGTTGATAAGCGTGATGGTCAGGGTGGCATCGCGGTGGTGGATTTTGCCACGCAACAAATTGAACAATCAGTTATGGCTGAGGGTGCTTCTCCAGCCTATTTGGCGGTCGATGAAGCCCGGCAACTGTTGTACAGTGGGAATTATCATAAGGGAACTGTCGAAGTTTATGCGATTGCGACAGATGGTCAAATCACGCAAACGGATGCATATCAAAGTGTTGGCAGTGGACCACGCCCAGAACAGGGTAGCTCACATGTGCATTTCACAAATTTGACGCCTGATAATCGGTTGGTAGTCGTTGATTTAGGGGCTGATCAAGTGTTGGTCTTTGATGTGTCGGCTGCTGGTAAGTTAAGCTTGGCCTCAACGTTTAAGACTGAAGCTGGCTTTGGACCACGCCATATTCGCTTTAGCCCTGATGGCCAATATGCTTATCTCTTAGGCGAATTGTCATCGTTGTTGTCGGTCTTGAAATACGACCAGGCAACTGGGACCTTTGAACTATTAGAAACCGTAACAACTATTCCAGCTGAGTGGACTGAACATAATGGGGCGGCGGCTTTGCGGGTTTCAAAGGATGGACGCTTTGTGTATGCATCAAATCGGGGGCACAACTCGATTGCGGTCTTTGCTGTGAGTGAAGATGGAGCCAAGGTTGAACGGGTGCAATTGATTTCCACTGAAGGCGATTTCCCACGTGACTTTGCCTTAAATGCGACTGAGGAATTTGTTGTGGCTGGTAATCAAAATACGGATAATGTTTCCCTTTATCGGCGCGATGCAGCAACGGGGTTGTTGACTTTGACTCAAAAAGACTATGCAATTCCTGAAACTGTCCGCGTAGAATTTATTTCTTAAACAGCGTTCTCAAAAAGGGGTAACTAATGACACACACATCAACTGAACTAGCAAAATTTATGGACCATACTTTGCTAAAAGCAGAAGCAACTAAAGAACAAGTGCAACAAATTGTCAACGAGGCAAAAGAATACGGATTTGCTTCAGTTTGTATTAATCCCTATTGGGTACCTTTTGTAGCTAAAGAACTAGCGGGGACAGACATTGCCACATGTACGGTGATTGGCTTCCCCTTGGGTGCTAATGCCACTAAAATTAAGGTTGCAGAAGTTATTGATACGATTGAAAACGGCGCGACTGAAGTTGACATGGTGATCAATATTGGCGAATTAAAAGCCGGTAATGACGCCATGGTGCAAGCTGAAATTCATGAATTGGCACAAGCGGCTCATGCACGGCACGCTATTTTAAAAGTCATCATCGAAACAGCTTTGTTAACGGATGACGAAATCGTGCGCGCTAGCCTAGCAACATTGCATGGTGGTGCTGATTTTGTGAAGACTTCAACCGGCTTTTCAACGAGTGGGGCCAAATTAGCTGATGTTAAATTGATGCGCCAAACTGTTGGGCCAGACCTTGGTGTTAAGGCATCAGGCGGAATTCATAGTCGCCTTGAAGCTGAAGAAATGATTGCCGCTGGCGCTACACGCTTAGGGGTTAGTGCTTCAGTTGCCATTATGAATGATGAAGCCTACGAAGGTAATTATTAATCTAATTAGGATGGGCTAGATCATTAGCCGATCCTTTTTTAAGTTGATATTAAGGAGAAAGATAATGAGTACACATATTGATGCTAAATTAGGTGATTATGCGCAAACGGTGCTGTTGCCAGGCGACCCATTGCGCGCTAAATATATTGCAGATACATTTTTGGATGATGTGGTCCAAGTCAACGCCGTACGTGGAGCGCTGGGCTTTACGGGAACTTACAAGGGACATCGGATTTCAGTCCAAGGTTCGGGAATGGGGATTCCTTCGATGTCGATTTATATTAATGAATTGGCCAATGAATTTGGGGTTAAAACCATTATGCGCGTGGGCTCGTTTGGGGCTATGGCCGATGATATTCAATTAGGTGATGTCATCTTGGCGTCTGGTGGGTCCACTGATTCTGCTGTGATTGCCCAAACGTTTGGCCCTGGGATTTACTGGTCAGCGCTACCTGATTTTGGCTTGCTTGATTGTGCCTATCACAAAGCCTTGGAGCTCAATATTCCAGTTAAGGTCGGGAATATTTTTGCGGCGGATCGCTTTTATAATGACGAAATCGATATGCAAAAACTAACTGACTATGGGGTGATTGGCACGGAAATGGAAGTGGCCGGGTTGTATTTGTTGGCCGCTAAATTAAAGTTTAAGGCCTTAGACATTTTGACGGCTTCAGACCACATTTTTAGAGGTGAAGCCATATCATCCCAGGAACGGCAAACCAGTTTTGCAGACATGATGACCGTGGCGCTAGAAACGGCCATTGCCATGAAATAAAGGAGCCCAGTCATGCAGATGATTGATATATTAATGCGCAAACGTAATGGCGCTGAACTCACTGATGCTGAACTGAAATTCGTCATTGATGAATATACGGCGAACAAGATTCCAGATTATCAAATGAGCGCTTTTTTGATGGCAATTTATTTTCAAGATATGACGGTTGCTGAACGCGCTAATTTAACTAATGCCTTTATGCATTCTGGGGATGTGTTGGATTTGACAGATATTCCAGGGATTAAAGTTGATAAGCATTCGACTGGGGGTGTTGGGGATAAGACTAGTTTGCCGTTGGCGCCCATGGTTGCGGCGCTTGGGATTCCGGTACCGATGATTTCTGGGCGGGGCTTGGGCCATACTGGTGGGACGCTGGATAAACTCGAAGCGATTCCAGGTTTTCGCGTGGATCTATCCGAGACTGAATTTAAACAACAAATCAAAACGCTTGGCTTGGCAATAATTGGGGCGACTGGCCAAATTGCACCAGCTGACAAGAAAATATATGCGCTGCGAGATGTCACGGCCACGGTTGATTCAATTCCGCTAATTGCCAGTTCGATTATGTCCAAGAAATTGGCGACGGGCAACGATGCCTTAGTGTTGGACATTAAAACGGGTGCTGGTGCATTTATGAAGACCCTTGATCAAGCCAGAGAGCTAGCCCAGGCACTAATTGAGATTGGGCACACGGCTGGCAAGCAGGTTGAAGCGGTGATTTCGGACATGAATCAACCGTTGGGGCTACAGATTGGCAATACTTTAGAGATTATCGAAACCATCGAAATGCTCAAAGGTCGCGGACCTGCTGATTTGGTTGAATTATGCCTGACATTAGGGGCGAAAATGGTAGTGATGGGCGGGAAAGCCAATGATGAAACCGATGCGCGGGCGATGTTAGCGAAAACTCTAGTCGATGGTACGGCACTGGCTAAATTCAAAGCCATGATTGTGGCCCAAGGTGGGGAGCCGGCCGTCATTGATGATTATCAATTGATGCCCACTGCTAAGTATCAAACTGACATCTTAGCTAACCGGGATGGCGTCGTGGCCACTATGCAAGCCGATGCATTTGGCGTGGTTAGCATGCGCTTGGGTGGCGGTCGGCAACAAAAAGATGACCAGCTTGATTATGCGGTGGGGATTACGTTACATAAAAAAATCGGGGATGCGGTTGCAAACGGGGAGTCGCTGTTGACGATTCACAGTAATCAAGCCGACGTTACCGACATTGTTGCGTATTTGACGGCGCATATTGAAATTGCTGATACGGCGAGCGTGCCTAGTTTGATCCATGAGACGCTTTGATATGTTAATCAATTAATTAAGACAACAAGAACCTCATTAGCATTAATTGCTGATGGGGCTCTTGTTTAGTTTGACGATTTGATAAAGCCGAATTGAAATGGAACAATAATATGAATAGTGTTACAAAGTTGTAATTAAATATTGGTACTATTAGTAGTATTGATTATTATATCTGATTTATTTATCAGTACGGGAGAAGATAGCGGATGAAAAACACCTCAAAGTTGCAGGGCGCATTAAAAAATTATGGGTTGCCTTTATTTATGGCGGTAGTAATTTCAATATTGCCGTTAATTGAATTTTGGCATACCCAAACTGTGTATTCTGGTTCTGATTTACAGTTTCATATCAACCGAATTCATGAACTTGTCACTGGCTTGAACGCGGGTAATGTTAATTTAATCTCCTTACATTCATTTAATTCAGTTGGTAGTGGGGTCCAGTATTTCTATCCCAATTTAACTTTAATACCTGCAGTCATCGTATTTTTATTAGTACATAACAGCGTTACAGCTTATTATGTATCATTATTAATTTATGGAATCATCACTTTCTTAGTTGCTGAATATGCCTTTGATAAACTACTGAAGGATAAGTGGCTTTCATTGTTTGGTGCGATTATTTTTTCACTAGCTTTTTATCGTGTTTTTTCAATTCTTGGCGTATCCGCTTTCGGTGAATTTATTGCCATGGCCTGGATTCCGTTGGTTGTACTAGGTTATTATCGAGTTATTAATAAAGCCGGTTGGAAGACATTATGGATCGCCATGGTTTTAATGGGCTATACCCATCTATTAAGCTTGGCATTGACGATTGTAATACTATTGGGCGTTACAGTCCTGCGCCTTATCATCAATCATAAAAAAGTGTTTAGTGAAATATTGGACTATGTAAAGGCAGCTGCCGCATTTGTGCTGAGTTTCTTAGCGTTTTTAGTACCGTTCGTATTACTCACCAAGCAAAATAATATTGCGACACCGGATGCTACTTTGCATTACGACTGGGCAAATACGTTTGCAGGATATTACGTTTCAAGCTTTCGACTACTGTCTTCGCGTACCTTGGGCTTTGTGTTTATTATCTTGTTAGTAGCCGCATTTTTTGTTTGGAAATACACATCACCAAAGACTCGCTTTGTTTTTTGGATCGCTTTAGGATTGACTTTCTTGGCATCTTCAGACTTTCCGTATTTTGAACTGGTGCATACGCCAGTTGCCAACCTCCAATTCCCATATCGCTTCTTACCTTTTGCAATTGCTTTATTAACTTTGTCAGCAATAATGGGCTTGAAAGATATTGCAGATAAGACAGGCAAGCGATCAATCATTAAATACGTAATCATTGGTTTGAGTTTAATTACGGTCGTTACAAGTGTGATTAGTATTCATAAATATAAGAATCAATCTAATGAGACTTTCAAATTGGAGACCGGTATCAATGGACATTTGAATTATAAGCCGTTTGCCCAATATCGAGTGGATAATGCTTCGTTTGATAAGCAATTTAATAATCAGTTCAATACCTATGGTGGATTTGATTATTGGACGAATACGGCAGCAATGCATAAAAGTTCAATTACGAACCACCTAGTCTATGGAAATGGGAAGGTCTTGCCTTCAAAATTGACGAAGGAAGGCAATCGACTCGTTTATACTGTGACGAATGGGGATGCTAAACGCATAGATTTGCCATTTATCAAATATAATGGGATTCCTTATAGCGTCAAAGTGAATGGTAAGGTTGTTAATATCTCGACTTCAAAACGGGACACAATTGAGGTTCCAGTATCAACAGGTACCTCAGTGATAACAGTCCAACCGCAACTTAATAAATTATTTGTAGCGTTCTTTATCATTAGTCTATTAGGCTCGATAGCACTATTGTTCATCAAAACAAAAAAACAAAATTCGACGTTATAATCAAATAAAAACCGCATTGACCAAAATGGCTCAGTGCGGTTTTTGTGTGATAATTTACAGTTAATCGCGATATACATTCAACAATGTGACGGGTTGGACGTAGTTGTCCGAGATAAAGGTTAGAATCACATAAACCAAGGCATTAAATGCTATAATTTTAAAAAAGCGTTAGGCGGTGTGAAATATGAAAATACATAAACTTTTGCGACTGACATTTTTCTCATTAATTGTCGTTGTTGGGATGCATACCAACCAAGTCATGGCTGATGACACGCCAGTTGTAAGTAGTAGCGCTAGTTCGGCCAGTAGTGCGAGTACGCCTGCACCAGCTCAGACCTTATACAAAGTTACGTATCATTATTTGGATTGGGAAACTAAAAAGCAGATTAAGTCTGATACGACACAACAATACACGCCTGGGCAAACTGTAACGGCAAATTGGAGTATCGCTAAATATATTGCGACACCCAAGACGTTTGTGGTGACCAATGACAACATGGTAATCAATCTATGGTACAACCCGGTTAAGTATGCGGTCTATTTCAAATACGTAGATTATTACACGGGGCGTCAAGTAAAGAGTACTTATAGGGCGCTCTATCGGGTTGATACGAGACTCACCCCAACTAGCAATGTCCACGGTTATAAATTGGTGCCAGTCACGGTGAAAGTATCCACCAATAATCAATGGGTCACGATGCGCTATAAGCCAACGACGTGGGGGCGGAAAACTTCCAATCGATTTATGATGCAAGTGCGATCAAAAAATTATACGACTTGGAATGCACCTTATACATCGGCAGCTAAAAAATTTGGAAAAACGACTAGTTACGCTTATTCTCAAGTAAAAATCACCAATGAAGCCCAGACTAAATGGGGGATTTACTACCAAATTCAAAAAAAAGGCCGTAATTTAGGCTGGATTAATCGGAGTGGGCTTAAACAAATAAGCACATATCGTCTACCATATAATTATTTTTCACAGCTATACCAAGGCGCGCCTCAAGGCTGTGAGGGAGCGGCATTACAGATGGCATTATCTGCCCAAGGGCTAAGGATACCGGGGTTACGTGAGATATACGCGGCCACTGGCTATGGTTGGCACTTGAGCCCGTATCAAGGTTTTTATGGCAATCCATGGAATTACGGCTATGCGACACAAACGCAAACCATTTATGCAGCGCCATTTGCCGCTAAAACTAAACGCTTTGCTAAGGGGATTGCCAATATGACGGGAGCAAGTCGTGGCCAAATCATCAATGAAATTCGGCGTGGGAATGCAGTTGTGACTTGGGGTGATTATGCTTGGAACCAAAATGGCAGGCATGTATTTCATGTGATGACGATTGTGGGTTATCGGTATGGTCAATTCTTGATTGCTGACCCATATGCATATGGCACACGCACATTTTGGGTGAGCACGGCCCAATGGGAGAAAATCAATACAAATATACGCGCTATTGACTCAGCGGGACGGATTCGCTCGACGCCGGCCAGAATGAATGTGGTCGTCAGGTAATATTGGCTTCCTGATTTTTGGAACAAATTTATAAAAATTGGTAAAAGCAAAAATGTGACACAAACTTTATGAGGCCTAAATCAACTAGCAATAGCGTGTTTGCAAGCCTGTTACACTTGCAAATGGTAAGTTAAAATCTTTGACAAATCTTTAGAAATAGCCCAAAATATAACTTTACAGAGGTATGACAACTTTATTCTTATTCGTTAATAGGAACCGATAAATTAAAAAGATACAGTATTGAGGTGCTCACATGACAAAGCAAGTTTTAAAAAAAATCATACAGGCCATTTTTATCACGTTTATTTTAGTGGCCGTGGGGAGCGTCTCAAATCATAGTGTTAAAGCGGATCATGTCAGTGACTTTAAGGCTAAAATGGTAACACCTGTTAAAAATGCAGCGTCGCGTTACCAAGTGTGGCCTTCAGTCATGATGGCGCAAGCAGCATTGGAATCTTCTTGGGGACAGTCTGATTTAACTTTACAAGCTAATAATTACTTTGGCATCAAGGGAACTTACAATGGGGCATCAGTGACGATGCGGACTGCCGAATATGATGCGAATGGTAAGTTGTACTATACTAATGCGCAATTTAAAAAGTATCCGTCTGCTGAACAATCAATGAACGACAACGGTAATACGCTACGGAATGGGGTTAGTTGGGATCCGACTTATTACGCTGGAACTTGGCGTGAACGTGCTGCTTCGTATCAAGCGGCCGCCAACGCTTTGACAGGTAAGTATGCTACTGATCCAGCGTATGGTACTAAATTGATTAGCGTCATTAACACTAATGGTTTCCATGCTTTGGTTGATGGTGGTTATACCGCTAAATACATAGTTGGACAAACCGTTCAAATTGCTAGTTTTGCGGGTACTGAAACCAATGGAACGTCATTAACGAACCGGCGTGGTTGGATTGGGACGATAAAAAAAGTCACTGCTAAAAACCATGCTTCATCACATTTCCAATACTATGTTCAATACAAGGCTGGTAAGACGACCGTGTCGAATTGGTATGTCGCTGAACAAGACATCCAAACACCAGCTGCACCGAAGTACCAAGTTGGTCAAACCGTGCAGGTGGCAAGTAATGCACTAGCTGAAACGAATGGTTCTTCATTGGTTAAGTTCCGTAACTTCTCAGCTACAGTGAAAAAGGTGCAAGCAGATAACCATTCATCATCACACTATTCATATTATTTGGCATACAAGAATGGTAAGACGAGTGCCTCTAGCTGGTACGTGCCAGAACAAGATATTCGTGTGGCCACAGCCCGCTTTGGGGTTGGTGCTAATGTGCAAGTGACGGGCAGTGCAACAACTGAAACTAACGGTACTTCAATCTCGAGTCGTCGCGGTTGGATTGGGACTGTAAAGAAGGTCTCAACCAATAATTTTGCTGCGTCACGCTTTGAGTATTATGTTGAGTATACAAATGGAACGCAAACGGTTTCAAATTGGTATGTGCCTGAACAAGCGCTGACGACGCCACAAGCGCCTAAGGATGTCGCCGGTAAGGTAGTTCAAATCACAAATAATGCGCTCAAAGAAACCAATGGAACGACCTTGATTCCTAAGCGGGGCAAGATGGGTGTCGTCCAAAAGGTGGCGCCAAATAACTTCAATGTGTCACATTATGAATATCGCGTTAATTATACGGATGGTACATCAAGCTGGTATGTACCAGAAGAAGCAATCAAATAGGTTGTGAACTAAAGTTGTTGGCAACAATAATCGAGTTTATGAAATGAAATCACCATGTGTGTCAATTTTGATACTTGTGGTGATTTTTAATTTCAAAAATTTTGTGAAAAACATGGGAAAACAGTAGTTAAAAAGTGGAAATGATTTCTTATTCCCTACTAGAAACTATAGATTCTTTCTTGTATACTAAAATTAAGTGAAAAAAATTGGAGTGTGTTGATGACTAAAATATCGATTGTTGTCCCTATATATAACGAAAAAGAATCAATTAAATTATTTTACACGGCGGTAGAAGCGATCCATCAAGCCGAATTAAACGAGTATGTATTTGAGTATTGGTTTATTGATGATGGCTCAACGGATGATTCGTTGGCTGAAGTTAAAGCACTTCAGGAAGTGACTGACCAAGTGCATTATGTTGAGTTTTCCCGTAATTTTGGGAAAGAGGCCGGATTGTATGCTGGCTTAGAGCAAGCGACGGGTGATTATGTCGTGGTGATGGATGTCGATTTGCAAGATCCGCCTGAGCTATTGCCAGAAATGGTGGCTAGCGTGACGAGTGGAGAATGGGACGCCGTGGGAACCCGTCGCATGAATCGGGTTGGTGATCCAAAAATCCGTAGCTGGTTTAGTGAACTGTTTTACAAAATTATCAACTTGATTTCTGATACTAAATTGGTCAATGGTGAACGTGATTATCGCATCATGAATCGTAAAATCGTTGATGTTATCCTGAATATGCCTGAATATAACCGCTTCTCTAAGGGGATTTTTTCGTGGGTGGGGTTCAAAACTAAGTACCTCGAATTTTCCAACGTTAATCGGGTCGCTGGTTCGACATCGTGGTCATTTTGGAAGCTCTTTAAGTATTCGTTGGAAGGGATTGTTAACTTCTCTGAAACACCCCTATTGCTCGTGTCTGGAGCTGGCATACTAACAGTTTTGGCGTCAATATTGGGTGCATTATTCATCATTATTCGTGCCTGGCTTAATCCAGCCTCAGCTATTTTTGGTTGGCCTTCAATGATTGTTATTCTGTTGGCGGTAAGTGGAATCCAGATGTTTAGTCTAGGGATTGTTGGACGATACATTGCCTCAATTTTCTCAGAGGTCAAACATCGGCCAATTTACATTGCCCGCAATATCAAATGATGGCGATGCAACCCCTTTGATTGAATGTTACAATTAAAGATATTAGTTTAAACTATGAGGATAAATGATAATGGACAAGTTGGCAGTATTAATTCCTGCGTATAATGAAGCACAAACAATTGTTAAAGTTGTAGAAGACGTGAAAAACGCGACGCTCAATATTCCTGAGACGGTAATTTATGTCTATGATAATAACTCAAAGGATGATACTGCTACCTTGGCACAAGGCGCAGGGGCAGTTGTGCGCCACGAATTTGCGCAAGGAAAAGGGGCGGTAATTCGCCGGATGTTTCGTGAAATCGACGCTGAAGTCTACATTATGATTGATGCTGACGATACGTATCCGGTTGAAGCAATTCCTGAGATGTACGAAAAGATTACCCAACGTGGTGTTGATATGGTCGTTGGTGATCGCTTGTCGTCAACATATTTTGAACAAAATACACGGCCATTTCATAACGTTGGAAACAGCTTGGTTCGTGGGTTGATCAATTCGTTGTTCAAAACGGACATCAAGGATATCTTGACAGGTTATCGGGCCTTTAGTTTCCGTTTTGTCAAAACGTTCCCCGTGCTATCACGTGGCTTTGAAATCGAAACGGAAATGTCAATTCATGCCACAGAAAAGCGCATGCTGGTAGAAAATCAAGTTATCGAATACCGCGATCGGCCTGATGGGTCAGAATCAAAGCTCGATACTTATGGTGATGGCCTGCGGGTCTTGAAGGCCGTGATGAATTTGTATCGAAATTATCATCCTTTGGCTTACTTTGGTTCGATTTCTGGACTGGCGATTGTTGTGTCGTTGATTGCGTTCTTTGGGCACGTGTTGATGCCATTTTTGCATACGGGCCGGGTTGATAATATGCCAACCTTGGTCGTTGTGATGGTCTTGTTGAGTATTGCGGTCACAGCGTTGTTTGCTGGCTTAATTCTCAGCTCGATTCAAGCCAATGATAAGCGTGACTTTGAATTATCATTAATTGCGGCTGAAAATCGGTTTAAAGATTTGACTAAATAATAGACGTTGGGTTCAGTAAACTTTCACGCTTGTAGCTAACGACGTGGAAGTTTTTTGGTTAATTGAGCCAGTCAATGAAGAATGAGGGATATTATGGATATGAAAAAGATTGCAATCGGGGTTATCAGCGTAGTGGTTCTTGGTTTAGTAGGGGGCGGATTATTCTTGGCTGGGCAACACAGCGCTAGCACACCCAAAACTGAATCAAGCGCTAAGACTTCAAGTAATAAGGCAAAGAGTGTGAGCTTAAAGGCTAGTTCTAGTCACAAAGCTAGTACTAGTTCGAAAGTGGCTTCGAGCAGTTCTTGGGAGCCTGGTGGGGAAGTTGCTTCGTCAGTTAAAGAAGCTAGCAGTGTGATGGAAGCTGACTCAGGGGCCCCAATCACCGATGCCACCGTTCAAGAAGCCGCGAAAGCTTTGAAGGATGCAGGAATTGATATTTCCGGCTACACGAAGCTCGACATCGCCAAGGTCGTCAACAAGGCCAATAGCGACAGTTTAGATTACAAAACCGCTTTTGAAACATTATATGGTAAGCAATAAGGAGGCTTGATGTGAAGGGAATTAAATTAATAATTAGTGGGATGACGCTCGCGGCAAGTTTTGCATTATTTGCTAGCCATGCTGATGCAAACGCGGTCAACGATTATATCAAAGGGCGTAGTTATACCATGCCGTTGCCAGCTCAACAGATTCATTGGAACTGGAATCATCGGACAGATGAATGGAAAAATTCTATGGACTACCGCAACGGGTATAACAAGCCTGAGGGTGTGTTGGTACATGAATCAGGGACTGAGAGTGATAAAGGCAATGCCAACGCGATTACGAGTCAAATTAGCTACATGACGACCCACCATGATAATGCCTTTACGCATTCATGGGTTAGTCAAAGCCGGATTATCGAAATTGCTGATCCGGTCAAGTTGGCATGGGGAGCTGGGCCTGCGGGTAACAAACGATTTGTACAAACTGAAAGTACGCGAGTGAATACCAAGGAAGCATTTGCCAATGAGCTGTGGAATATGGCTGTCTTGCAAACCGACTATTTGTATCGCTTTAATCTTGGGACACCTAAGTTGAATAGCAATTTGTGGAGCCACCATATGGTTTCAGTTCAATTAGGTGGTACGGATCACGTCGATCCTGATGGTTATTGGGCAGATAGTGCGGCTAAGTTCTTTGGTACGACGTATACGATGAATGATTATGAGTGGCTTTTGAAGTATGTCTATAATCAAGCACATCCAAAATTTAGTGTCGGTTCAGTCGTGAAGATTAATGGCAATGCGGTGAGCGAAGCAAATGGTACATCAATCACAAATCGCCGTAATAAGCTGGGTACAATTACGTCGGTGTATGCGCATAAGCATGCATCTTCAAAGTTTGCCTACAATATTACATTTAAAAATGGTGGTAGCACAACGTCAAATTGGTACATTCCGGAACAAGACGTGGGGACAGCACCAACTGCGAAGTATGCGGTTGGAGCCAACGTACAAATTGCCGGAAATGCAGTTTCTGAAACTAACGGTACCTCGCTTGTGAACCACCGTAATTGGATTGGGACGATTAAGAAGGTCCAAGCAGACAATCATGCGTCATCACAATACTCATATTATGTTGAATTCAACAACGGCACGCGTAAGGTCTCTAACTGGTATATCCCAGAACAAGACTTACGAGCCGTGACAACGACTGCTGCGTATAAGGTTGGGCAAGTCATGCAGATTAAGCCAAATGCAAATGTCGAGACAAATGGCAGCAATTTGCAAAACCATCGTGGTTGGATTGGGACAATCAAGAAAGTCCAAGTCGATAATGCTTGGTCATCACGTTACTCATATTATGTTGAGTACAAGACTGGTGCTCAGACAGTATCGAATTGGTATGTGACGGAACAAGATTTGATGGCACCCAAAGCAGGTCTGTTTGCAGTTGGGCAAAGCGTGAAGGTCAAGTCCAATGCGCAAGTCGAGACGAACGGGACAAGCATTGTAAATCGGCATGGTTTGACGGGGGTGGTGAAAAAGCTGCAACCGGATAATAAGTTTGGTTCAAATTACTCGTACTATGTCGAATTTGTGGTGGATAACAAAACCGTTTCTAATTGGTTTATTACGGAACAAGATTTGATGTTACCTTAAGAAGGCTAAAATAATGTCCATGTTTACGGTGGTAAACATGGACAAACGCTGAGCTACCACTGAGCATAAGCAGTGGTAGCAGCGTACAAGACAATGGCTGGTTAGTGATCTAAAGGATGACTTGCCAGCCTTTTTGTGTGGAAAATTACGTCTCTTTTCATAATTAATCAACAAAAAAGCTGTAAAAAATACACAAATTCGGACTTTGTAATAATTTGGCAACAAACTTGTCTTAGCGACGTTATGAAGTGTGTTTAATTTGAGCATTAGTCACCTGTAATTCGGACATAAATGTGAACTATAGTAGGGATATCGAAATAAAAAAGAAGAAATTATGAATATTGGAGCATGAAAATATGGATATCAAAAAAATATTACTTACATTTATTGTTGCAACTAGCTCGCTTGGGGTTGTGAATACAATGATCCATGCAGACGTGGCTCAAGCTCCATTAGCATATTCTACAACCAAGCAATTGCAATTAACTGAATTAGATAGTTTAGGACGTGCAGTGAATGCGCACATTCAATTGACAGACGCTGATGAACCAACTGATAAGCGGGAACCTACGTTAAACTATAATCCAACTGGTTGGCACAATTATCAATTGCCAAGTGCAGTCGGATCGACAACTAAAGCTTGGTTGTTCAATCGCGGACACTTGGTTGGTTATCAATTTAGTGGGTTGAATGATGAAAAAAAGAATTTAACGATTGAAACAGCTTATTTGAATCAAGGAAGCATCACAGGACCAAATGCTAGCAATCAAGCGGCAATGCTCTTTTATGAGAATAAATTGGATGCTTGGCTAGCAGCGCCAGAGCATAAAACGTGGCATTTGGATTATCAAGTCACACCAATTTATTCAGGTAACGAATTGGTTCCTCGCAAGGTGCGGTTGGCATACGTCGGCTATGATCAAAATGGCGCCGTGCAACCTATTAAGTTAGCTACGGCCTTGGAAAAGACTGGGGTTGGGCAAGCCACTGTGGTTACCTTGGATAATGTGAGTGCTAACGCGAACATCAACTATGCCAATGGTACCGCGACTGCGATTGCTAGTGCCACGGGCGGTTGGCATACGATTTCTGGTGGAACATACTATATTAAGACTGATGGTAGCAAGGCTAAGGGATTCTACACCCTTGGTAAGACGCTGTTCTACTTTGATAATAATGGTTGGCAATACAAGAATCGCTGGTTTAAGGTTGGTAATTACTACTACCACATTAATGCAGGTGGAGCCGTTGCCAGGGGCTTTGTAAAGGTTGGGAGCCAAAACTATTACTTTGATAATAGCGGTAAGCAATACAAGAATCGTTGGTTCAAGGTTGGTAATTATTACTATTGGGTGAACGGGAATGGCTATGTGGTCCGTAACTTCAATAATATTAGTGGACAACGCTATTACTTTGATAAGAACGGCCGTAACTATCGTAATCGCTGGTTTAAGATTTCAGGGGCAGTTTATCATGCCGATGGTAACGGTAAGCTTGCACGAGGTTTGAAAAATATTGGAAAGCACAAGTATTTCTTTTTGAATGGTAGTGCTAGGCAAGTTACCAACAAGACTAATTACTGGATTTCAGGTAAGAAGTACAATATTTCAAAGCAAGGCTATGTGAGCTTGGTACCAACTAAAACGGTAAAGAAAGCCACACCAGCCAAAGCACAAGCGGCAGTCAAGACAAATAATTATGCCGGAGTGGCAATTGTAGCCAAGGCAACTGGTAATTATTCAGTTAAAGTTATTAAATCAAATGGTAACGTGATTGGTTATGCAAACAAGAATGTAACGGTGTACGTGGCGACAGGTGGATCAGCAAAGGTTTATTGGTTTAATACGGCTAAGATGCCCAAAACGACTAACCTGAAGAATGTCAAAAAAATGACGCTACAAGCTGCCGTTAATAACGGTAAAAAATTATCAGCTACACAATAAAAAGTTAGCGAGTTAAAAATCCTGGAGTGGTAAAAAATATGCAGATGAAGATCAAACAAATTGTAGTGGCTTGTGCTGTTATCGGTGGTGTGTTGGCGTTTGGAAGTGTCCATACCCAGGCTGCTGAATACCCCCAACATCCGCTTGAGGAAATTCTAAACGATAGACACGATGGAGATGTCACGCAAATTAAATTGGCACCTGTAGATAGTTTGGGAAGAGCCGTTGATGCGCACATTCAGATTACTAAAACTGAGCTACCAAAGGATAAGCGGGAGCAAACAGTGACGGTTAATCCAAAGGGGTTTCATGATTATTCCCTAGCTACGGCCAACGGATCGCTAACTAAGGCACCATTGTTTAAAAGAGCGCAATTGATTAGCAGTCAATTCGTGAGTGGGATATCTAATCAGCCGGGTAATTTGATTACCGCTACGACGCAATTGAAACAAGGTAGCCTAACGGGAATTAATGCGGCTAACCAAGCAGCAATGGCCTTTTATGAAGCTAAAATATATGAATGGCTAACAGACCCAGGGTTTGATTATCAGCAAAGAACCTTGGATTATCAAGTGACCCCTATTTATCGTGGAAATGAGTTGGTACCCTATAAGATTAGGTTGGCATATACAGGTTATGGTGCGGTAAATGGTATTTTAGGAATTTACTTGCATACTGGAAAAGACATGGAGAGTACCGCGGGATATTTCGGAGATTTTAAAACCCACATTGTTTACTTGGATAACACAAGTCCCAATGCCACGATCAATTACGCCAATGGGACCGCTAAGTCAGTATTCCCTAGTGAACAACCTGGTTGGCATACGACGAAGACCGGTTCATATTATGTGTACCCTAACATGGAACGCGCGCATGATGGTTTCTTTAGAATCGGTAAAGCTCTATTTTTCTTTGACAAGAACGGTTGGCAATACAAGAATCGTTGGATTAATTGGGAAAATCATCAGACTTACCACGTTAATGCAAAAGGGGCTTGTGACAACGGACTGATAAAGCTGGGCAGCCAAACTTATTACTTTGATTGTAATGTACAAGTGAAGAATCGGTGGGTGCAGGTTGGTAAGTACCATTATTGGACGAATAACAAAGGCTTTATTGCGCATAATTTCAACAATATCCATGGGCAAAAATATTATTTCGACAAAAACGGCCGGCAATATCGCAATCGGTGGTTTAACGTCAGTGGGGCCACTTACCATGCCGATAAGAATGGCATTATTGCCCGCGGGATCAACAAAATCGGTGGGCACAAGTATTTCTTCTTGAAGGGGAGCGGTAAGCAAGTTCGCAATAAGACTGGCTACTGGATTTCAGGTAAGAAGTATAATATTTCAAAGCAAGGGTATGTGCACTAGGTACCGCAAATTACTAATCAAAATCATGCGTCAGCGCCATTTTGTGGGCTGACGTTTTTTTGTATTTTTTGCTTGAAATCCATGGAAAAACGAGCGTCATATATGCTATGAAAATATTCATAATACATAAAATTAAATCTATAGTCTATGCAATGGGAATTACTTTCTGCATAATTCAATCATAATGGGACTTTTTGTGTTTTAATATCGTTTATATACATGTCCGGACAAAACGCACACGTCTGAATCGGCCGAAACAGACGATCATCAAAAAAAGGAGTATAACACATGGCACAACAAGAAATGGTCACCGCACGGCTGAAGCACAAGGCAGATGAGGGTAACAACAAGTTTGTCATCACGACAATCTTATCAGTCAATTTGGCTATCGATGTTACTAAGGAGGAGGTTCAACAATTGGTGGAAACTTTCAACCAAATCATGGAAAAGCCGATTAACTTGGTCGAACTCACGCACATGAAGCAATTAGAATTTGGAGGAACTAAATAATGAAGACACAAACTCAGTTGGATTTTACTTTTGTTAACGGCTCAGCAACGTTGCATCTCAAGGTTGGTAACGCAAAACCTGGGGTGACTGGTGCCATTGTTGAATCAGTTGGTAAGGCCTTGGTTGGCTTTGCGTTCTTATTGAACAATGATGGCCATCACCGTTTCAAGGAATTGAAAGCGGTGGATTTGGTGGGTACGACTCGGACAGGTTTGTATCCAATCGTAAAACCGGCATAATTTAAATCTGGTGAGGTTGCAATTGGGCGCCTCGCCTTTTTGTGGGTCAACGGTCAATTAATAGATGATGGGGGATATATCATGACTGAAGAAGAACAATTGTTAACATTTGAGCCAATTATTTGTGGGGTAATGAAGAAGGGGATGGTGTTGTACAGCGATCAACATCATGATGATTATTTGCAGGAGTTGCGCATGTTAGTGCTCAACAAATTACGCGAGGTGCCAGACTTGGCGGCGACGGGGAATAACAAGCTGTTTACTTGGCTGTTGTGGCGGCTGTATGAAATGAAGCGGAGCCGGCAAGTGTACACTTTTCGTGAAACCCAACCAATTCTTGATCATATGGAGCCGTATTCACAAGGTGATATCTATGAGGCTGATTATCGCTTGATGCTGGCCCATTTACAACGCACTAAGCTTTCTGCTGAGGGGGTGCAGCGTTTATTGCAAGACATGCTCACTTATCCGCGTGATAAGCACGCTGCTCGAATTGAGCGCCTGGCGATTTCGCGGACGCATTATTATCGTTTTTTGAAGCAGCTGCATATCGATATTGATAAGTTTTTGGTGGGGTAATTTGATGGGTTACAAAGCTGAACGTTTTGCGTTCAGCTTTTTTGTTGTGGGTTGAAATTCATTTTTTATCACTTTGGACTGATAAGAACTTTGGGTTTGTCATTAAAAATTAACACTTTAATGCTATAATCATTAGATATGAATTAAGGAATTTGGAGACGTTTATGGAAAAGGTGGTTATTTTTTCATTAAAAGGGCCGGTTAAAAATTTAGCAACGGGTGGGTCCGAAGTGTATGTCCAAAATTTTGCTGAGGCTTTAGCATTACAAGGCTATGATGTCACTATTTTAAGTGGTTATGATAAAGGCGAAGAGGACTTTCCTAAACGTGAAATCTTAGCGGATCACGTTGAGGTTATTCGTGTTGATGTGCCACTTGGCTTTTTACCGTTAGCAATATTTACAATCCACGGGTACTATCTAAAGCATTTTCATAAAGCACGGCCTTATGTAATTGAAAGTCAACAGGTTATCCCTGCTTTTACAACGTTTTATAAAAAGCAAATCGGGACAATTGTGTATCATTTGACTGGTAACGATTTCATTCGGAAGCAAGGGTTGGTAAAAGGTACAATCGGGATAGTTTTGGAAAAGTTTTGTTTTCCGTTGTTTTATAAAAACAAACCCCTGATTACCATTAGCACCCATAGTTTAGAAAACATTTTGAACTACGGATTTAAACCTGAAGATATCACTATTATTCCTCCGGTTGTCGATACTAAATCGGATTATATTCTTGATGGCAAGCCACGTGAAAATATTATTACTTATGTGGGTCGGTATACCGGTCGAAACGGGAATAAAAAGATTGATCACGTTATTGAAGCATTTCCAGCTGTTTTGGAAAAAGTACCTGATGCTAAATTAATTATTGGCGGGTATATAAAAAATCAAGTAGAACTAGCCAAAATAATTGAACAGAATGGCGTCGCTGAGTCTGTTGAATTTAAAGGCCAAATCTCTGAAACCCAAAAGGAACAATTATTGCGGTCAGCTAAAATATTTGCGAGTCCTTCATATCAGGAAGGCTTTGGCATCACCTATATCGAGGCAAATAGTTATGGGACACCAGTTTTGGGCTATGCAATTGATGGCCTTGATACTGTACCGGAGACGGCTGGTAGCATGGTAGCACGAGATGATATCGCAAAATTAAGCGATGTCATGGTGGAGTGGTTGACAAATGAAGCCAAGTGGATTGAAATGTCACATGGTGCACTAGCCAATGCTAAGCGCTTCTCTAAGGAAACCGTGATAAATCAAATTAATAATTATATGGAAAAGGTGACACATAATGGTTAAGATTGGCATTGATTTGCGACCATTACAATCTGAATCAAGATTCCGCGGCATCGGCGGTGTCTTAATTCAAATTACAAATCAATTATTAAGCCACTTCGATGTTGCTAAAAACGATATTGAAGTGGTTTTTTATCAAGAAGCTAACGATAAATTTCAGCAGCCAAGTGAACTATTAACGATTCCAGCCGGATTAAAGGTGACTAACTTTATCGTTGCTGAATCTAGAACTGCTGATGGAGCCATAGCGAAATCCAAAAAATATCTTTCTAAAGTTGATCAGTTAGATACAGATTCTTTGGATTTATTTATTCAGTTTGATTTTAAATTTGGGGTACCAACACGAACAAAAACTGTCTTAATTGAACACGATTTGGTGTTACCCATCTTTTGGCAACTGTATTATCCACGCTTTATCGCAAAATTACCGCTAGCATTTCTATTTAACAATCCATTAATTTCTAGTTTATTCAAACGCTTATATACAATTAATCGGCGAAAAAGCGTGAATGCTGCAACCAAAATTGTCGCTATTTCAAATACAACAAAAAGAGATTTAGAAAACATTTTACATGTGCCGGCTAATAAGATTGAAGTTATATATCACGGAATTGAAGAAATTAACACAGAAGCCAATGGCAAATTAGTAAATTTCCCAACGAAACCATTTTTATTCTTTATCGGAGGCACAGATGGGCGACGTGAAGTTGATCAACTGGTTAAAGCGTTTGATCAATTAAAGGCTAATGGGTATGATATTCAATTAGCGCTAGCAGGTGCGCATTTCAAGGACATTAACAGCATCAATGAACCCAAACTGATGACTGCGATTGAAAACTCACCATATCGAGCTGATATTTTGTTGTTAGGGTTTGTTGATGCGTATACAAAAGCCAAATTGTATGAACAAACCCAAGCGTTCGTCTTTCCTACGTTATACGAAGGTTTTGGTTTACCTATTTTAGAAGCCATGCAAAGAGGCAGTCTTGTCGTGGCCTATGACAATTCGGTGATTCGTGAAATCGGAGCTGAACACGTGATTTATACGCAATCTGGCGAGGAATTATATGCGACCTTGTCCGCCGTGCTAACGATGGATGTGATAGAACGCGAAAACCGGCTTGCAAGTGCAAAGGCATACTCTGCCGGCTTCACTTGGGATAAAGCTGGGCAACAATATTTCAATTTGATTGAAGAGGTAATCAACGATGGCACAAAAGATTGATTTTGTCGTAACCTATATCGATGGCACAGATGAGGAGTGGCTTGCCAAGCGTAACCTCGCCAAGGGCATTAAAAATGAAGCTGGCAATGGTGAAGATCGTTATCGACAATGGGATAACTTCAAATACTGGTTCCGTGGGGTCGAAAAATTTGCGCCGTGGGTGAACAAAGTGTACCTCGTAACCGACACAAAAATCCCAGAATGGCTTAATGTGAATCATGAAAAATTAGTTATTTTACGGCAAGAAGATTTTATGCCAGTTGAGTTATTACCAACGTTTAATTCTATTTCAATCGAATTTTTCTTTGATAAGATACCAGGGTTAGCGGAACAATTTGTTTATTTCAATGATGATATGTATTTGACGAAACCAACTAGTCCAACAGACTTTTTCGTGGAGGGGAAGCCCCGTGAATTTGGACTGCTAGGGACAATTCAACCG
>JAITQG010000044.1 GCA_031289015.1 Lactobacillaceae bacterium | reverse complement strand
GGCTTATTACGCCAAATTTTGAGTAATTTAATTGTGAATAGCATTAAGTATAATCAACATCATGGGCTAGTGGATATTGCTAGTCAGGTCACAGAGAATAGTTATGTCATTACCATCAAAGATACTGGCTTAGGCATTTCTAGTGAAGATCAAAATCATATTTTCGAACGTTTTTACCGGGCTGACAAGTCACGCAATCAACAAATTCCAGGCACGGGGCTAGGTTTGGCGATTGTTAATGACTTAGTACTTTCAATTGGTGGCAACATTGATTTAACCAGTCAGCGCGGGGTTGGCACGACAATCCAGTTAACATTTCCAATTAGTGTGTTGAACGAATAAAATAGAGAAAAGAAGTATTTACTATGCAAGCACATCGTCCAGTTGTGATTGGCGTGACCGGTGGCTCGGGCTCAGGCAAGACCACGGTTAGTCAAGAAATTTATACGCATTTAGCCGGTGAATCGGTGTTGATGATTCAACAAGATGCTTATTATAAAAATCAAGATGACCTCACTATGGAGCAACGGCGCCAAGTTAATTATGATCATCCAGCTGCTTTTGATATGGAGTTGTTGGCTAGCAACATTGCCAAACTGGTTGAACGCCAGGCCGTTGAAGAACCAATTTATGATTATGTCAAATCAACGCGCAATCAAGCAACCAAGCATGTTGAACCAGCTGATGTAATCATCGTTGAAGGGGTTTTGTTATTTGTTGACCCCGTTTTACGCGATTTATTAGATATCAAAATTTTTGTCGATACTGATGATGATTTGCGCTTTATTCGCCGTTTGCAACGTGATATTGAACAACGGGGACGCTCAGTTGAATCCGTCATTAACCAATATCTAGCAAGTGTGAAGCCGATGTATCACCAGTTTGTCGAACCCACTAAGCGCTATGCTGATGTAATTTTGCCTGAAGGTGGTCAAAATAAGGTAGGCATCAACATGTTGGAAGCTCAGATACGTGAAATTCTCACGCATGAACATCGAAAGGATTAGGCAAAACCATGGAAGATCGTATTTGGAAGCGGATTGTGAAATACACAGAATTACAAGGCACATCTGGACAAGAATTTATGGTCCGCAAAGCCTTTCGTGAGGACTTGACCCCATTGGTGGATGAAGTTGTCCAAAATGGCTTGGGTGGTTTATATGGAATTCGCCAAAATGCAGATGCTAAGGCACCGCGCATTATGTTTGGGGCCCACATGGATGAAGTTGGCTTTATTGTCGTCAAAATTACGGATCGCGGGATGCTACAAGTTGCCGCAGTCGGTGGGTGGAATCCATATACAGTTTCAGCCCAACGGTTTGTGCTATACACGCGTGAACACCAATATCCCGTCGTTTCATCCGCTGTGTCACCCCACTTTTTGCGGACTGGTAATCAAAACGGCGCACCCCAAATTGAAGATATTTTATTTGATGCCGGCTTTACTTCACGCGATGAAGCAAAGCAGTATGGCGTGGAACCAGGTGATTTCATTGTGCCAGACGTGAAAACGCAATTAATGGCCAATGGGCAACGCGTTAACTCAAAATCATGGGATAATCGCTTTGGCTTGGTGACAATTTTAAATGCCTTTGAAAACCTGCAAAATGAAACATTGCACAACACCTTAATTATGGGGGCAAATGTCCAAGAAGAAGTTGGTTTGCGCGGGGTTGGGCCAGCTGTCCATCAATTACAACCAGATTTATTCTTTGCCTTGGATAGTTCAGCGGCGGACGATTTACAAAGTGGTGAAGGCCAAGGCCAACTTGATCAAGGGGCGATTTTACGTGTCTTTGATCCAGGGGTGATTATGCCTAAACGCTTAAAGGAATTTGTCTTGGACACAGCCAATGATGAAAAGATTCCCTTGCAATATTTTGTAGCCAAGGGTGGGACCGATGCACATGGTGCCCAATCTGAGAATTTTGGGATTCCATCAGTGGCCTTGGGCGTTGTGTCACGCTACATTCACACGCACCAAACCGTTTGGTCAATTGCCGACTTTGAAGCTGCCCAACATTTGGTCGAAACGCTCGCCCGCAAACTTGACCAAAGCACAGTAAACGATATTATTTATGGAGACTAAAATATGTTAATAGCAAGTTATAATCAAGCTGGCATGGGGGATAATTTGGTAATTATGACCAATCCATCAAGCCGCTCAGACAAGATTGAAACCAAGCACAACATCACGAAAATCACGAATGCAGACGGCGCATTGGTCGGAATTAATCTGCTCGAGGCTAGTACCGTATTGGATTTGACTGGTCAAACCGGCCAAGTTTCTTTAACCGCTGCACAAGTGGCCAAAATTAATACGGCCATCCAAACGGCGGGGTTTGCAGAGCAACTCGAATCTGATGAAACACCTAAGTTAGTAGTTGGTTACGTGGAGTCAGTTAGTCCACATCCAGATTCAGATCACTTACAAATTACGACGACTCGCGTATCAACTGACGAAACGGTCCAAATTGTGTCTGGTTCACCCAATATGCAAGCCGATATTTTAGTGGTCGTTGCTAAAGTTGGGGCAATGATGCCATCTGGCTTAGTCATTTGGCCGGGCGCTTTGCGTGGCGTGGCTTCAAATGGCATGATTACTTCAGGTCGCGAATTGAATTTGCCAAATGCACCCCAAGTGCCAGGTGCTTTGATTTTACCAGCCGACTTTGCGCCAATTGGAACTCCATTTGACCCAACTACACCGGCCGCGCAAGCTTTATTTGCGTAATTAATTAACCCCAGAGGAGAGATGTGATGGCGCAACGTCCGATCATTTTATATCAAAATTTGATGAAAAATTATTCTCGTCAAGTAACTGAATTAATGATGGCCAAAACGTCGTATATCCTCTTGGCCACACCAACTGACGACCAAGTAGCACCAATTGACATGGTAGAAACCAAAAATTTGACGGATGAACCTGTGGTCGAGGTGCCAACAACACCTGCAGTGGTGGAGACACCAAGCGTGGGTGGGCATGAACAAATTAACTTATTTGATTGTGACGATGAGCCAGATCCAACCGTGGACAATAGCTCGGCTAGTCTAGGGCTGGATTTTGATGCGATTTTAGCTGAAGAAACCATCTTGGCGGAAAAGAATCAATCGCAGTATTTTCCTGATGAAAATAAAAATTGATACAAACAACACATAAAGGACTACGCTAATGGATACGGAAACAAATTATTATTTTATTGGAATTAAGGGTTCAGGAATGAGCTCGCTGGCTTTGATTTTACATGATCAAGGTTATCAAGTTGCTGGCTCAGATATCGATGAGTATACTTTCACCCAAAAGCCGTTGGAAGACGTTAATATCCCAGTTTATAGTTTTGACCCAGCCAATCTTAAGCCCGGCATGACGGTTATTCGGGGCAATGCGTTTGAAGATGATCAAGTCGAAGTCGCCACTGCATTGGCCATGGGATCTCAAATTGACTTGTTGACGTATCCAGAAATGGTGCAAAACCTCATCACGCACTATACGTCAATTGGGGTAGCGGGGGCGCATGGTAAAACCTCGACCACTGGCTTGTTGGCCCATGTGCTGTCAGGGATTGCACCAACGTCGTATCTAATTGGGGATGGGACAGGTAAAGGTGTGCCAGACGCGCGGTTCTTCGTGTTTGAAGCCGATGAATACCGCCGCCACTTTGCCGACTACACGCCTGATTATGCCATTATGACCAATATTGATTTTGATCATCCGGATTATTATCATGGCATTGATGATGTTTTTGATGCTTTTGAAAGCTTTGGTAAAAAGGTCACAAAGGGGATTGTAGCCCTTGGTGATGATGAATATTTGCGTAAATTAAACGTCGATGTCCCCGTGTACTATTACGGCACGAATCCGGAGACTGATGATTTTTATGCGACCAATATTAAGCGCTCAACGAATGGTTCATCATTTGATGTATATTATCACACGGAGTTCCTTGGTAATTTCAAGGTGCCGTTGTTTGGTAAGCACGGGGTCTTAAACTCTTTGTCAGTCATTGCGATTGCTTATTTTGAAGAGATTGATTTAGCCTTATTACGTGAAGAATTGTTGAGCTTTAAAGGGGTTAAACGCCGCTTTACTGAAAAGCAAATTGGGGAAGTGACAATCATTGATGATTATGCACACCATCCCTCAGAAATTATGGCGACCCTTGATGCGGCCCGCCAAAAGTTTCCAGGTCGTGAATTAGTCGCCGTGTTCCAACCGCATACATTTTCACGCACGATTGCGTATCTTGATGATTTTGCAAAGGCGTTGGATTTAGCGGATAAAGTTTATTTGACCGAAATCTTTGCCTCAGCACGCGAACAAGTCGGCGCCATTTCATCAACTGATTTAGGTGCTAAAATCAGCAAGTTTGGGGGCCTTGTGTCACCAACGAATATTTCAGCTTTGATGAAACACGATCAAGCGCCCGTTTTTGTCTTCATGGGCGCCGGCGATTTACAAAATACGGAATTTGCGTATGAAAAAATCTTGGCTAACACAACTACTAATTTGCAGTAAGTTTTAAGAACCTGTTATAATAGTTTCTTGTAGGGACAACCAAACCATTGTCTAGTACGACAACGAAAGAGGTAATAATGAATAATTTTGATTTTGAAACACAAAACAATCCGCGCCTAGTCAATCCTGACAAAGCCGGGTTAAACGCTTTTTTCACAAAAGTTTATAGCTATATGTTTATGGCCCTTCTCGTGACGGCCGTGACTGCTTATGTTGGGATTGCCGTTTTTGGAGCCGCAATCTATGCGATGATGAGTAACCTGGTCACAATTTTGATTTTAGGGGCGCTTTTGATGGGCTTGGCAAGCATGGCCGCGCGTTCAGCTACCCGCAATCCGGGTAAGGCGTTTGGACTATTGATGGCGTATAGTGTTGTGATGGGAGTCTTTATGACTTCTGTAGCGATGACAGCTAGCTTGCCAATGATTTTCACAGCCTTTGTGACTACATCAGCCGTGTTTGGTGGAATGGCCTTGTATGGCGTGACGACCAAGCGTGATATGTCTGGTATGGCAGCCATGTTGTTTGGTGCTGTGATTGCTTTAATCATAGGGAGCATCATCAATTTGTTCTTCTTTAACAGCATTGTCTACATGGCAATTTCAGTGATTGGAGTCATCGTCTTTGCATTGATGACCGCCTATGACATGAATCGCTTGAAGAAGTTGTATTTTGAAGTTGCTGGTTCTGCACAAGGTGAACAAGGGATTGCGGTGTATGGTGCGTTGACTTTGTATGTTGACTTCATCAATTTGTTTATCTATATTTTGCGCTTGTTCCAAATTTTTGGTGGCTCAAAGTAATTAACTTAAGCATATTAATTAAAGGTGGTTAAATTCAGTTAGGATTTAGCTGCTTTTTTCTATATAATTAAATGTAGAGCATATTTACGTCTTGCTGGGCGTAAATTCAAGCAAGGAGTACACAAAAAAATGGCTAAACCAACACTATTACTAATCGACGGGAATTCACTAGCGTTTCGTTCGTTTTACGCCTTGATTAATCAAGTCGACCGCTTTGTGAACCACGAGGGACTCCATACGAATGCCTTGGTGGGCTTTAACAATTTACTGGATGGGATTGTTGATCCATTCCAACCCGACAAAGCCTTGGTCGCTTGGGACGCTGGTAAGTCAACGTTTCGGACGGAAAAATTTGGTGAATATAAAGGGCAACGTGATAAAACCCCGAGTGAATTAGTCGAGCAATTCCAGCCACTGCGTGAAATGGTCGCTTTACATGGAATCAAAAATTATGAACTAGTCGATTATGAAGCTGACGACATTATTGGCACCATTGCAAAACAAGGTGAGGAAGCTGGCTATAGCGTCACTATTGTCACTGGTGATCGAGATATGCGCCAATTAGTTTCGGATAATATTACGGTGTGGCTGACCAAAAAAGGGATTACCGAGATTGATAAGTACGATCCAGCGTTAGTAGCTGAGGTTTATGGTGGCCTGACTCCTAACCAAATCATCGAAGTCAAAGGGTTGCAAGGTGATCCATCTGATAATTATCCTGGCGTACCTGGGATTGGGGAAAAGACCGCGATTCAATTGATTCAAGAGTATCATTCAATTCCAGAACTCTACGAACATGTTGAAGAATTAAAGAAGTCAAAGCGTAAAGACAATCTGATTGAGTTTAAAAACGATGCCTTGATGTCGCGTGAATTAGCAACGATTGAAACCGCCGCACCTTTGGCAATTACCCTAGCTGATCTAGATTACAAAGGCATTGATTTTGAAAACATCATTCCATTTTATCAACACTTGGATTTTAAAGCGCAATTAGTGAAGCTCGCCAATCAAGGGCATGTCATCCAAGCGGTGGAACAAACTGATGATGCCAAGCAAGCCAATCTAAGTAATACCAAGCTCGAAATTCGCGAATTGACCGCCAATAATCTCGCGCATATCGAAAATATTGGTGCTGAAATCGATTTTTATCTAGAGTTGGACAACGAAAATTACCATACGGCGGCTCCTGTGGCCTTTGTCATCGGGAATGCCGAGCACGGCTATTTTGCGGCACGTGATTTAGAGCTGTTGTATGAAGAAACGCCAATTAAGCACTTATTGGAAAATCCTGAAGTTGCTGTTAACGTGTTTAACGCCAAAGCAACGATGGTCGCCTTACATCGCCTGGGCGTATTACTCACCAACGTGAATTTTGATTTGTTGTTAGTGGCGTATTTGTTAGATACCAATGATAACAACAATGATTTAGGCGCCTTAGCACAACAAAACGATTATTATGCCGTGCAAACTGACGAAGAAGTCTATGGCAAAGGTGCTAAATTTGCCTTCCCAGCGATTGATGCGGACCTATATGAGCACCTTGGTCGCAAAGCCATGGCGATTGGGGCTTTAAAAGACACGCTGTTGGCTAAATTAGCCGAGCATAATCAAGCAGATTTGTATACTGATATTGAACGGCCTTTGAGCATGGTCTTAGGCGAAATGGAAATTGCCGGTATTACGGTTGATGCAGAACGTTTGTTGGCGATGCGGTCTAAATTGACTGAACGCTTAGCTGAATTAGAACAACAAATTTATCGCCAAGCTGGCCGTGAATTCAATATTCAATCACCTAAACAATTAGGCGAGATTTTGTTTGATGAAATGGGCTTGCGGCCGCTTAAGAAAACGAAAACTGGGGGGTATTCAACCTCAGTCGAAGTGCTGGAACAAATGAGTGATGAACCAATTGTTGAATCGATCTTGCGTTTTCGCACCTTAGCCAAAATTCAATCGACGTATGTTGAAGGCTTGTTGCGGGTGATTCACGGGGCCGATTCAAAGGTGCATACGCGCTATTTGCAAACTTTGACGCAAACAGGTCGCTTATCATCAGTTGATCCGAATTTGCAAAATATTCCGGTGCGGATTGAAGAAGGGCGCCAAATCCGCGCGGCTTTTGTACCATCACAGCCAAATTGGCAAATCTTTAGTGCTGATTACTCGCAAATTGAATTGCGTGTTTTAGCGCATATTACTGGGGATACGCAATTGCAAGCAGCCTTTATTAATGATGAGGACATTCATGCGGCCACCGCCCGGCGCATCTTTAATTTAGCCCCCGAAGAAACAGTTGACCCAAATATGCGACGCCAAGCGAAAGCAGTTAATTTTGGGATTGTCTATGGCATTTCTGAATTTGGGCTCGCCAAAAGCCTCGGCACGGATCGCAAAACCGCACAAACGGTGATTGACACGTACTTTAACGAATACGTGGGGGTCAAAGCGTGGACCGAGGCGATTATTCAATCCGCGCGCGAAACTGGCTATGTGGAAACGGTCGCCAATCGCCGCCGTTATTTACCAGATATTAAAGCTAAGAATTTCAATCTGCGGAGTTTTGCTGAACGCACAGCCATGAACTCGCCAATTCAAGGTTCAGCCGCTGATATTATCAAAATTGCGATGATTAACATGCAAGCGGCCTTGAAAGAGCAGGGGCTGCAGGCTAAAATGCTCTTGCAAGTGCATGACGAATTGATCTTTGAAGCACCGATTGCAGAGCTTGAAAAATTGCATGAATTAGTGCCCAAGATTATGGATAGTGCCATGAAACTCAGTGTGCCATTAAAAGTTGAGACACATGAAGGGCCAACTTGGTATGACGCCAAGTAAACTAAAGCTGGCTAATTTAAAAAACCACCTTAGAACGGAAATGTTTAGGGTGGTTTTTTGCTGTGTTTACGGTAAACTAATAGGTAGTGTAAACAGTTTTTCCAAAGTGGATGGGAAGTTAAAGGAGTCGAAATTATGCCAGAATTACCAGAAGTTGAAACCGTTCGTGTGGGCCTTGAAAAATTAGTTAAGGGGCATACAATTATTAGTGTTGAAGTGCGGTGGGAAGCGATTGTTGGTATGAGCAGTGCCGAATTTGATCATGAATTGGCGGGGCGAACAATTGAAAAAATTGAGCGCCGTGGGAAATACTTATTATTTCGGTTAAGTGGCGGCATGACGATGATTTCTCATCTTCGAATGGAAGGGGCCTATTATACCGTGCCAACCGGGACAGCCCCAGCTAAACACGATGAAGTCACGTTTCATCTCGACGACCGTGATTTGTTTTATCGGGATACGCGCAAATTTGGGCGCATGGTTTTGGTACCAGATGAAAAGACAATGACCATTGCTGGACTGGCTAAAATCGGACCTGAGCCGACTGATGATACATTAACACTGGAATATATGGTTGCTGAATTTGCTAAGACGAAGACCTATATTAAGCCGTTCTTACTTGATCAGAGTCATATCGCTGGTCTGGGTAATATCTATGTCGATGAAACCCTATGGCAAACCAAAATCCATCCGTTACAGCCGGCCAATTCAATCAGCAAGCGTAAATTAGGCGAATTACGGCGCAATATTATTGATGAATTAGCACGGGCTACCAAGCACCACGGAACCACCGTGCATAGTTTTACGAATGCTTTTGGTCAAGCGGGGCAATTTCAAAATGAATTGCAAGTCTATGGACGCGTGAATCAGCCGTGTGAGCGTTGTGGGACGCCTTTGGTTAAAATCAAAGTTGCTCAACGTGGAACAACATATTGTCCAAAGTGTCAGGTGTTAAAGCCGGTAAAATAAATTGAGGTATACCATGTTCAAATTAGGCTTAACAGGCGGGATTGCCACGGGTAAATCAACTGTAGCAAATTATCTAAAAACGATGGGCATTCCCGTCATTGATGCTGATGTGACGGCACGTGAAGTGGTCGAGCCAGGCCAACCAGCATTGTTAGACATCGTGGCAGAGTTTGGGCCACAAATGCTCCAAGCTGATGGCAGTTTGAATCGCGCTGAGTTGGGCAAAATAGTATTTTCAGATCCACAAAAACTCGCCCGTTTAAATGCAATTACGCATCCCAGAATTGCTGAATTGACGCAAATTAAACAACATGAATATGAAGAAAAGCATACGCCACTAGTCGTCTTTGATGTGCCACTCATGTTTGAAGTGGGCAAAAACGTAGAAATGGATCAAGTCATGGTTGTCACCGTACCCAAAGCCATCCAGTTGGAGCGACTCATCAAGCGGAATCAATTAACGCCTAGCGAGGCGAATCAGCGCATTGAAGCGCAAATGCCATTATCAGCTAAGGCGGCCCTAGCTGATTACATCATTCATAATGACGGCACCGAGGCTGAGACACAAACCCAAGTGCAAGCAATTTTAAACCAGTTACCAATTTCACTAAAATAATTTAAAACGGGGGGCAACATGACGTTTAATAGCAATCAGCGATATAAAATAGTGATGACCGAACCGTTATCAAATCAAAACATCCAAGTCTTAACCCAATTGTATTTACCAATCATTGGCCAAGACGCTTTTTCCATTTATTTAAATTGGACGACCATTTGGCCTACCAGGACAGCTTTGACGAGTCATATTGACCTGTTGGACCAACTGAATATGTCTAATCAACGTTTTATCCAGGCCCGGCAACGCTTAGAAGCGCTCGGGTTAGTGCAAACGTATCAACAGCAAATCACCCTTGGCACTCAGTGGGCCTATGAAATCTTCTTACCAGTTAGCGCTAAGCAGTTTTTTGCTGAAAAGTTATTAGTGGGCTTGTTGACCCATTTTGTTGGCGAGACAGAAGTGGCACGCTTACAGGCATTTTTGGTGCCCGAACCACCCGTGATTGCCGGTCAAAATATCTCGCAAGGCTTCTTTGATGTGATTGGTGATTTAGACTTAACCAAGGCGGCTCAATTGACGGTAGCAGCGCCGGTAGTTTCCCCGTTGATGACGAGTCTTGGTAATTCATTGCAACGCTTAGATCTAGATTTGATCGCTGACATGTTAAAGAGTCGGCGGGTCACCAAATTAGAATTACAAACCCATGCGCAAAACTTATTATTGGCCAAAGAATTATACGGGTTATCCGATACAGACTTGGTCAGGGTGTTACAACAACACATCAAAAAAGATCAAACCATTGACATCACGGCTGTTGAACGGCAATTAGCAGCTGAATATAAGGCGTCCTTTCAGAATGGTGCGCCGGTTGAAGAACCCGCCACACCAGCCAGCAACGACCAGGCTAATCCATTAATTGCGGCGGCCAATGCAATGCCCCCATTAGATTTTATTGGTGATATTCGCGAACAAACTAATGGCATGATGACCTCAGCTGAAATAAAAACAATCAAAGACTTAGCCAAATTTGGTAAGTTACCAAGTTCAGTCTTTAACATCCTCCTATATGAGCTCAGCGTGGTTGAAGGCCGGAGTAATTTGAGTAAGGCGTTGTTAGAAGCTCTTTACAATGATTGGTCGCAGGCTGGGATTAAAACTCCTGCTCAAGCGATTGAATATTTGAAAAAACGTGCCACTGACCAAAAGAGTCAACCGCGCTATCCAAAAAATAATCGACAAACGATGGTTTTGGAAAAACAGCCTGAGCAAAAACCAGACATCAAACCATTGTCAGCTGATGAACAAACAACATTTGATACAATGATGGCAGAGATGATTGCCAAAGAGCAACCCAAAGAGGATTAATCATGAATGAAAAACCAAAGATTGAGTTAGAAAATGATCAAAGCGGCATGAAAAGTCTCGGCGCAGCTATGAAATCTATCATGAACAACAAAGGTTTAAACGCCCAATTAGCGACGATTAAAGCGGGGATTTTAAAAGATCCTGAAATTATTGCCTTTATTCAAGCACATCAACCGGATTTAACCACGGCCATTTTTGATCGTGATTTTGCGACCGTTTATGAATACTACACCCAACGTAATAAAGCCCAAGCTGGCCAAGAAGTCGTGCACGTCGGTTATCAAGCCCAGTTAGTTTTCATTGAAAAGCGCATCGTAGTTTCATATCAAGCTAGCGAAGCAACGACTGAAGAATTTTTAAAGCATAGTTTAATTACGCAAATTGGCATGTCAAAGCGCCTTGCACAAGCCAAATTGTCTGATTTTAAGCAACCAGATCAAGGGATGGCAGGTAGTGTGGCGGCTGTTTTGACATTTATCAAAAATTATTTAGCCACCCCCGATGAATTCCAACGTGGGCTCTATTTGCACGGGACTTATGGGATTGGTAAAACCTATTTAATGGGGGCGATGGCCAATCAATTAGTGCGGGATGGCATCAGTGTCACGATGGTGCATTATCCGACGTTAGCGACCGAAATCAAAAATTCAATTAGTGATAAAAATGTTAATTTGGCTGACCGGATTAACTTATTAAAAAATGCGCAGGTCTTAGTGATTGACGATATTGGGGCTGAAACGGATAAATCTGGTTGGATTCGCGATGATGTTTTGGGCGTGGTCTTAGATTATCGGATGCAAAATGAATTAGCGACGTTCTTCACATCTAATTTTTCGATGCAAGCTTTAGAAGAACATTTTGCTCAAACTAACAATGGCTTGGAACCCGTCAAAGCCGCGCGCTTGATGCAACGAATTAAGTTTTTAGCTAAAGAAATTGGCGGGGCTGGACAAAATCGGCGTTTAACAGACTAAAATGAAAAATTGGCAAAAAAATTTATTGATTTGGAGCAGTCTCATCGTTGTGGTGGGTTTAACTGCATTTTTCTTGCGCCATGATGCACAGTTATACCAACGTCCGATTGTTCAAATTGAACAGGTCACTAATGCAAAGGCAAGCAAGGTCACCGATCAATTTGGTAATCAAGTTAAGCAGACGAAACAAACTGTAACCGCTAAGTTTTTAAATACCAAGCAACGCCACCAGTTAGTCCATTTTACCAATACGTATGATTCGAGTATGGCCATGAGTCAGCCATTAACCAAGAATATGCAAGTATTCATCTCAAAAATTGATCATAATACTTGGCAAGTCAAAACTATGAAACGAGATGCCACCTGGGTGCCCATCTTGGTTTTGGTGCTTGGCATCCTCATGATTTTAATGGGCCGCGCAGGGCGGTTAACGGGGTTAGCGCTGGGCATCAATACCATTTTATTTACCGTTACGATTTATTTAAACTTGGCACTCGGCACGGGATTTGTTTTTTGGCTCTTTGTCCTCTTTAGTCTGCTTGCCGCTACGATTACTTTGGGCCTAGTCATGGGTTTTTTCAATCCGCAAACGTGGGTCGTCTTGGCAACCGTCATTACGGCGACGTTGCTGGCCATGGGGATTGGTAAATTGGTCTTTTTGGCGACCAATAATCAAGGCCTCCATATGGAATTGATGTCATTTATTACGCAATTGCCGGAACCATTATTTTTAGCCATGACCTTGGTGGGAGTCTTGGGAGCCGTCATGGATGAATCAACGGATATGATTGCGACCTTGTTTTCACTTGAAGAAGAACATCAACACGTCACGACCAAAGAATTAATCATTGCTGGTCGGCGCGTGGGGCAAGAAATTTTTGGCGCTTTGAGCAACGTGTTGTTTTTGATTTTCATTGCCGCCCAAATTCCCATGGCGCTGTTGTATTTAAGGAACGGCAACACAATGACCTACACATATCGGATGAATATGTCATTGGGCATGGTGCAAACTTTAATTAGCGCCATTGGCATTGTGCTCACCGTGCCAGCCGGAATCATCTGGTTTTTGATTTTTAGACGCATCCGCCAGCGACGACAGGAGGCAAACAAATGACAGTTACTGTTGTGTTAGCGATTATTTTGTTTGTGCTCATGTTTGTGGTGGGGGGCAGCAAAGGAATCGGGGCGTTCATTAGTCTGTGGATCAATTTCATTTTGATGTTTGCCATGTTGATGCTCATTAATTTTGGCTTTAATGCCATGATTGTCCTCTTGGTGGGGAGTGCCTTAGTTTTATTAGTCACTATTTTGAGTGCGAGTGCCGATGAAGAAACCACGACGATTGCTTTGGTGGCTAGTATCATCGTGATGCTTTTGTTAGCCGCCTTAATTATTCCGGTTGAACATTTGAATTTCGCACAAGGCTTTACGGAAGAAAACTCTGAGGAACTCGAAGGCTTGACCTTGGGAATTGGTTTGAATTTTGTCACGTTAGGGATTGTGGCGGCATTGATGGCTACTCTGGGGGCAATTGCTGAAGCAGCGATCGCGGTGACGGCTGGGACGCGTGAATTATTAGAGCACCAACCAGACATGTCGATTCAAACTTTAAGTCGCGCTGGGACTAAGTTGGGGCAACAAATTGTGGGGACGGCGGTTAATACCGTGTTATTTGGGTTCATGGCCGATTTTTTGAGTTTAGGCATTTGGTTTGCGAAGTTAAACTACTCACTTGGCGATATTATCAATTCCAAATTGTTTGTTTCGGCAATGTTATCGATGTTATACGCATTTTTAGGGGTAATTTTAGTTTTGCCAGTTTCCATTGCGTTAATTATTTGGCAACAACGAAAAAGCATGCGTACTAGACAGACTAAAGTTGAAACTAGTAAAAGCTAAAATAGCAAGGTTTCTAATAGTCTTTATTAGAGAATTATGTTATTATTAATTTTGTTATAGAAACAGTAAGCCTATTGTAAATAGCAATTAAAAATGAAAGTTTGAGGGTACCTTACATGAGTAGCGTACTTGTAATTGAAGATGAAGTTAACTTGGCTCGATTCGTTGAGCTAGAATTACAACACGAAGGTTATGATACTAAAATTGAAGATAATGGTCGTTCTGGCTTGCAAGCAGCCTTGGATGATGATTATGATTTAATTTTGTTGGATTTGATGTTACCTGAATTGAGTGGGTTAGAAGTGGCTCGCCGTTTGCGTGAAGAGAAGAATACGCCCATCATCATGATGACGGCTCGTGATTCAGTCATTGATCGCGTTTCAGGTTTGGATTATGGGGCAGATGATTATGTGGTCAAGCCATTTGCCATTGAAGAATTGTTAGCCCGTGTGCGTGCATTGTTGCGCCGGATTAATATTGAAACCGAAGAGCATTTGACCCACCAAAGCATCGTGCAATATCGTGATTTGACGGTTGAAAAGGAAAATCGGATTGCGCGTCGTGGCAATGAAATCATCAATTTAACCAAGCGTGAATACGAATTGTTGTTGATTTTGATGGAAAACATCAATGTGGTCCAATCACGTGACGAATTGTTAAAGAAGGTGTGGGGTTACGATACTGACACTGAAACTAACGTGGTCGATGTGTATATTCGTTACTTACGAAATAAGATTGATCAAGCTGATTCCCGTGCCTCGTACATTCAAACTGTCCGTGGAACTGGTTACGTGATGCGTCAGTAATAAAGTGAGGTTGGTTCAATGGATCAAATGTCCATTGTTGAAGATGCGCCCAAGCATAAAGGAATGTCACTTAAGTGGAAGTGGGCACTCGGCTCTGCTGTGGGTGTTTTTTTAATATTTATTATCTTTAGTTGGTTTGTGGTTGAAGCTTTTTCAAACCAAATTATCAAAGATGAGCGAGAAGAGTTACAATCTACCATGCAAATCGTCAAACAGCGCCTAGCTAGGTTAGATGCTGATGAACTTTTGCCAGCTCGCATCGATCAACAATTGTTGCCAACGGATGGCAGAGCAGTGACAGAAGTCCTGGCTGATCCGGTGTCAACTTATTTAGCACGCCAAGACATCATTATTCGCGTTTATAATGAGCATGGTGCGCAGGTGTTTCCTGTCGAACCCGATGGAAACACTTTTAGAAAAGTTGATGCTGAGTTAATTGATGAAGAAATGCAGCATGGGACTAAGATTTTAGTCGGTCGCATGCCGTTGATCAATCACAATCACAAACGCATTGGAACGATCGTGTTAGAAAACCACTTGGTGAGCTATCATAGTTTGTTCCAACGCGTTTATACGATTATTACCGTCCTAATTGTGTTGGGGATTATTTTGATTGCCTTGTGGGGTTATTGGTTGGCCAATTATTTGTTACGCCCAGTTGACGATATTGAACGCGTAATCAATGAAATGCAAATTGATCCGCAATCGCAAAGCCGGATTCCAATTTCGGAAACGACGCATGATGAATTGACTGAATTAGCCACCTTAACGAACTTAACGTTTGATCGGATGCAACGGTTTATCTTAGCCCAACATCAATTCGTGGAAGATGTATCTCACGAATTGCGCACACCAGTGGCGATTGTTAAGGGGCACATGGAACTTTTGAATCGCTGGGGTAAGGATGATCCACAAATTTTGGATGAATCGATTCAAGCTTCATTGAGCGAAATCACGCGGATGCAAGGCTTAGTGCAAGAAATGCTTGACTTAACCCGCGCTGATCAAGTAGAAATCACTTTCCGCGATGGCGATACGGATGTTAAAGAGCTTATTAATGCGATTTATAATAATTTCAAAATGATTCACGAAGACTTTATCTTTGGCCTTGACGATTCATTGAGTGGACCGACGATTATCAATATGTCACGGGATCATCTAGAACAGATTATGATTATTTTGTCTGATAATGCGGTAAAATATTCTCAGACGCGTAAAGAAATTCATTACGCGGTGTCACGTGGGATGAATCAAGTCCAAATTGCCGTCCAAGATTTTGGTGAAGGGATTAGTCAAGAAGATGCCGATCGGGTCTTTGATCGCTTCTATCGCGTTGATAAGGCTCGTTCGCGCACACAAGGTGGTAACGGCTTGGGCTTGAGTATCGCTGAAAAACTGGTGCAGGGCTATGGCGGTTCCATTAAGTTAGAATCTGCCATTGGCAAAGGTTCGATTTTCATCGTGACGTTGCCGATTAAACAAGCAAAAAAGTAGTTGTTCATTAAATTTTTGGAGGTTATCCGATGGTAAACAATCATAGTCTGCATAATACGCGTTACCCTGATTTATATGGTAAGACAGCCGTGGTAACTGGTAGCTCATCAGGGATTGGTGAAGCGATCGCCCGCCACATGGGCTCTGAAGGCATGAATGTGGTCGTTAATTACTATTCTTCAGATGATCATGCAGTGGAAGGTATCATTTATTTAATTGAAGAATCAGGTGGGCATGCAGTTGCCGTCAAAGCCGACGTTGGGACTGAAGAAGGCGTGCAAGCCATTTACGACAAGGCTATCGAGGCCTTTGGTGATTTGGATGTGTGGGTGAATAATGCCGGCTTTGAAATCCAATCCGAGACGCATTTAGTCGATTATCAAGATTGGCAACGCGTGATTCACGTTGATATGGATGGCGTTTTTCTGGGGACCAAAATTGCCGTTAAGCATTTTTTGGACCATAATAAGCAAGGAAACATTTTAAATACCTCATCAATCCATGATGTGATTCCTTGGCCAACTTATGCGTCATACGCCACGGCTAAAGCGGGGGTCTTAATGTTTACTAAAACTACGGCGCTCGAATATGCGGCCCGAGGCATTCGGATTAACGCAATTTCACCAGGCGCCTTAGAAACGCCGATTAATGCAGCCCGTTTTGCTGATCAATCAGTTCGGGCTGACACCACGGCCATGATTCCGATGAAAAAGATTGGTGATCCCGTGGATGTGGCCAATGCAGCCGTGTGGTTAGTTTCTTCGGAAGCCTCATACATTACCGGCACAACCTTATACATTGATGGTGGAATTACTTTGTATAACGAGTTCCAAGGTGGCCGTGGTTAATTATTGAAGCAAATTTTAAATACAAGTGAGGATGAATTAAGATGGAATTTTATGAAGCACAAGTGCACCCAGATGCATATGTAAACGCACAAATTAAGCAACCTGGTAAGCAAGTGATGTTTTTGACTGCGGATTGGTGTGGCGATTGTAAAGCTATCAAGCCCTTTGTTGGTGATTATAAGACGGCCGTTGAGCAAAAAGGTTTGACTTGGGTCGATGCTGATCGCGATGAAAATATTGAAATTGCCAAGACGTATGGCTTGCGGGGAATCCCAGCCTTCGTTTTGTTTGAAGATGGTGAATTGGTGCGCCACATTGGTAATGGCGAACGATTAAATCCCAAAGACGTTAGCGAATGGATTGCCGCTGTATAATTGTTTGATAATAATGAAAACACATAAAAATCCCTCAACACATTGGTTGGGGGATTTTTGGTTACATTATTCGTGGAGGGTTCCGGCGGCTGCCGTGACAACGGTAAAGGTCACGCCATTCTTACCAATTTCGGTTTGAGTTTCAGCCCCAAAGCCTAATTGTTGCTCCGTTTGTTGGGCCAAAAAGCCGGCTTCTAGGGCAAAGTTGGCATTAGGATTTTCAGCTAAGCGGGTTTTCACAATGGGCCCAGCTAATTGCCATTTTTGCGAGGTGTTTTTTTGGACTTCAATCGTTAAATCACCAAAACCGGCATCGGTAAAGAACGTGATAATGGCTGCAATCCCGCTTAACTCAATTTCACGCGCCAAGCTTTTGCCAGCCCAATATGATATTTCTGCTAAATCATCTTTGAAAAGATCGGGCAAGACACGATCGCGTAAGACAGTTAATGCGAAAACATTATGAGTTTGTTGAGACATGAAAAACTCCTTGAATTTACTTTAGTAGTTCTAGTATAGCGTTTATAAATTGGTTTGCCAATGCTAAGCCATTACTTATGCGGTCAACAGTTATTGCGATAATATCCGCTAAAAAGTAACAATTAATCTGCTTATCTGGAGTATAATTAAGTAACAAAGCAATGTGTGAAATACCGTCTGTACGGGGCATCACCAACGTTAAATATACTAGCAAGGAGCATGCAATCATGCAAAAATATGTGCTACACGCACCATCTCACAAGTTAATGACTTCAGGTAAGGTCCGTGAAGATATTGTTCAATTAGCCAGTGATTTAGATTATGCAAAATTACCGGTTGATTTTGTGTTAGAAACCGTCTTTGAACCCGGCGATATTATCTTATATCCATATCCATCTGAAAAGGGGAGTGAGGATTTAGACTTAGTACGTATTCAACACATTAAAGATGCGGGTGCCCGGGTCATTATGATTACGTTGAATATTGATTATTTGCGTTATCCAGATGCTGATCGGGATGCCATCATCGCCAGTTTGAATGGGGCTGATTTTGTCATTTCACTCACGACGCATATGACTGACCAATTAAGGGCTGATGGGATGGAAACACCCACAGTTGAATTGGGCTTGCACGATTATTTGGTGTCAGAACCAATCAATGCACCAACCTTTGAGAAGACCGTGATTTTCGCTGGTTCACCATACAAGGCACCGTATGTGGTCAATTGGCCTAATAAATCAGCGTTGGACGTGTATGCGCGTGAACAAGATTTAGAGGGTGTGCACTTCCAAAGTCAAAACGTCCAATATGTTGGGTATATGCACCCCAATCGGATGCCAAAACTATTAACATACGGCTTTGGTTTGGCGTTTGACGTGGATTCTGGTGATGGTGATTTTGCTAATTATCAAACATTGAATCTCTCACACAAAGTCTCAATGTTTTTGGCCGCGGGGATTCCGTTGTTTGTCAATGCGAAGGCCGCGATTGCACCAACAATCGAAGCTGCTAATGCCGGAATTTTGATTAATGAATTGACCGACATTGACTTAGCCTTAGCTGATTTGCATGACACCGATTATACGGCTTTAGCGGCGGGCTCAAACCGCCTTGGCGCACTTGTTCGAAATGGATATTATTATCGTAGCGCGATTTTAGAGGCCGAAAAGCAACTAGTTTAATTTCTTTGTAGGGGGATACAAGATGGAACAAGTCAAATTTCCAGCCGATTTTTTGTGGGGTGCATCAATTGCAACCTATCAAACTGATGGCGCCGATAATACTCAATGGCATGCCTGGGAAGTTGAGAATGCTAACCAACTTGCCGCTAATTACGAAACAGCCTTTGCGCCAGTTAATCCTGGCTATCAGGCTTTTTTAGCTGAGGCCAAGGATCAAACAAATTATGTGGCAGGCACCGGAATTGAACATCGTAAGCATTATGCCACTGATTTTGATTTGTTAGCGGAACTTAATTTTAATGCCTTTCGTTTTTCGGTTGAATGGGCCCGGATTGAGCCCGTTGAAGGCCAATTTGACCAAGCTGAAATTGCGTATCTAAAAACGTATTTGCATAGTTTAAAGGCACATGGCATCAAACCCGTTTTGTCATTGTGGCACTGGACAATGCCGACTTGGTTCACTGATAAAGGCGCTTTTGAACACAAAGCCAATTTGAAATACTGGGATCGTTTCGTCCGCTTTGTGTTAACGGAACTCCAAGCTGACGTCGACATGATTTTGACGCTCAATGAATGGAATGTCTACACGTTTATGAGCTACATAGCTGGTGAATGGGTGCCGAATCAAACTAATTTTGTCAAAGGGACCTGGGTGGCGCAAAACCTCGTCTGGGCGCATCAACATGCCTATAAAATCGCCAAAGAAATCAAGCCGGCATTTCAAGTCTCCGTTGCCCATAATACCTCGAGTCAGTATGCGGGTGATACCAAGTTAAATACGAAATTCGCGTTAGCCTGGAATACATTCCAACGTGATAGCTTTTTCTTGCGTCAAACCTATAAATACATGGATTTCTTAGGGGTTAATTGGTATAACACAGATACGTTTATTGCTGGGCAAGTGCAAAATCCGAATACCAAAATTAACGATTTAGGTTGGGATATGCGCCCTGGGCAAATCAATTTAATTTTGGAACAACTCTATGCCAAGTATCACTTGCCAATTTTAATTACGGAAAATGGGCTCGCTGATGCGGATGATTCCGATCGCCAATGGTGGTTGGAACAAACCTTTACTAGCTTGCACACGGCCATGGAGCATGGGGTGGAAATAGTGGGTTATTTACACTGGTCAGCCTTTGATAATTTTGAATGGGATAAGGGCTTTTGGCCTAAATTTGGCTTAATTGCCGTTGATCGGCAACACGATAACGCGCGTGAAATTCGCCCAAGTGCCCGCTGGTATGCGACCTTTATTGCAGCTCAACAAGGAAAGTAAGTGAAGCATGATGCAAATCAAACCCACCTTAAAATGGCTGCTTTTCTATGGATTAGCTTATTTAGGCGCCTTTATGGCCTTATTATCACCAATTACTGTGACTTTAGCGCTACGGATTGGTGATTTACAGCCCACGAATAAAACCGCCATCTTGTCGGTAATTTTGGGCACTGGGGCATTTGCCGCCTTGATTAGTAACCCCATTTTTGGCCGCCTATCCGATCGTTCCACGCTTAAATTAGGTCGCCGGCGAGGCTTTATTATCATCGGAACCATCTTGGCCACCAGCTTATTATTAATTTTACCGTTGTTTACTACAATCTGGGTAATTGCTGTGGTGTGGATTTTGGTGCAAATCACCTATAATATCGCTTTATCCGCGTTAAGCGCCGTCATTGCTGATCAAGTGGCTGAAGACTTCCGGGGCACTGCCGCCGCCGCGCAAGGCTTAGGCGGGACCTTAGGCGTCTTAATCGGCGTAAGTCTCGCGTCAGCCTTCAATCAACAACCAATTTTGAGCTTTGGCGTACCAGCAGTCGTGGGTGGCGTCTTAGTTTTGCTATTTGGCTTCAGCATGTCAGATACTCCATCAACCACGCAAGTAAAAAAAGAAGCCATTGTGCACCAAGTTTTGGCCAGTTTTTCATTCAATCCGTTTAAAAGTCTTGATTATACCAAAAGTTTGCTGGCCCGTTTTATGTTATTAGTTGGGACCGGTTTAGTCACTAGTTATCAAGTTTATTTTATGCAAGATCAACTGGGCTGGTCACGCAGCAAAACCGCCGCGATGATTGTGATTATTACGATTGTCGGTGGGGCATTAGGGGTGTTAGGGAACGTATTGTCGGGCGTTTTGTCTGATAAATATGGCCGCCGAAAAATCTTTTTGCTGGTTTCAGCCATCCTATTTTCATTAGCAACATTAGTCTTAGCCTTCTTCAACAGTTTTGCCGTGCTGATCGTCGTTGTCGTCATGTTAGGCTGGGCACAAGGGGTGATTGGGACACTAGCGTATGCGATTACAACGTTGGTCTTACCAGATCAGCAGCAAACAGGGAAGTGGTTGGGGATTGCTAACATTTCAGCAACCTTGCCCCAATCAGTTGCACCAGCCATTGCGCCATTATTCTTAGCAATTGCTGGGCCAAACAACTATACCGCCTTATTTATTGCTGCGGCGGTGATCGAATTAATTGGTGGGTGGCTCGTGTATCAAATCAAGACGGTTAAGTAACAATATGTGCCAGTGCAGCTAACTAAGACTGTTAGTTAACTGAATTGCCGGGCTAAAACAGTGGTATAATTGAGTTAATGAAAAGAGGTACTTTAAGATGAATATTACATTTTCAGAAAACGCTGTAACACGAATTGCACCAAAATTACATGCTAACTCGGTGATTGTGTTAGATTTTGATGATGGTGTTGGACCGTTTTCAAAGTTTAGTGTGTGTTCGCTAGATGTGGCTTTTAACTTAATTATTGTGGATAAACAGCAATTGCCAGCTGATTTTGATACACAAATTGAGTCTAATTTCAGTTCAGTATATATTAAAGGTTACAGCAAGAATCAATTGGATCTGCAATTAACGGTTGATTGTGATAAATACTTACGATACGCATTAGCTGGTCAATCTGGCGTAATTGATTCAACAATGGGTTTGCGTGATTTAACTGATCAAGATTTAACACAAGCAGCTGAAGTTGGTAATGCAACGGGTTGTTAAACAAATTAAAATGCTGGTATGAAGCTACATACCAGCATTTTTTGATGCATTGATTGGTCAATATTTGAATATCACAATATTTGACAATATTCTAGTTTACATAATATATATTATCATGAGTTGTCTTTACCAGGTCTTTACCAAAAAAAGTCAAACACCGACACAACCGGCATTTGACTTTGTATGCTAAATTTTTATTTAATGTTCCACTATCCGCCGATTGTGCCAAACGATTGTAACCCGTTGCCATAACCAATAAGCAAGCAATGGCAACAATACCCCCGCAAGCATGCCACTCAGCAGTTGCAGTTCAACATTGATCATACCTAATTTCATCAGCAAAATTCTGGTGCCTGCCGTGGCTAAGATATGCATTAAATAAATTGGCAAGGATAACCGCCCAATCAAGGCTAGCCACTTACTGTGCAGTTTATTGGATAATGCTAACACAAATACAATGCCGACGAGTGCTACTAAGATACCCACGACTGACCGTGGAAATTGTGGCAATCGTATGTGAAAATAAAGAACATTGACGCCAATAAAACCTAACGTTGCCATGCTTAGCGGTATTTTGCTGAGCATGGCTTTGTGTTGCCAAACGAACATGCCTAGCACAAAGAAAAATAAATAATAACCAATTCTAAATAATTGCCACAATGCCATGTAAGGTGCAAATGGCGCGATAATTAGTGCCAACAATAAAATCCATTTATCTGATAATTTGATGCCCCTTCTCAGCCCGTAATACACTATAAATAAGACGAACAAATCATAGAGATACCAAAATTGACTAAAGGGGGTTGTCGGAATCTGCGCTAATAACCCCCACCCGTTGTGCGAATTCGTCGAACCAGACAGCAGGATCATGACGCTGCCTTGAATTAGGCTCCACACCACATATGGAATCAGTAAGCGATATGCTTTTTGTGAAATTGCTTGTTTAAAGGGCCGATTAACCCAATTATTGATAAATAAGCCACTTAATAAGAAAAATAATGGCATATGGAAACCATACACAACGCTGTATTGAAAGTGATAATTTGGTGTATCCCAGAGTGTTGCATCATTTAGGCCTAAGATTACGTGGCCATAAACGACTAGCAAAATCGCAATCCCTTTAGCTACATCCACCCACTCGACTCGAGCCCGCTCCATTTATACTAACTCCCTTGATTAACTTCTTATATTTTCAGACTAGTTGTTGCAAGAAAAGGCCTGCCAATAAAGTATATAACATTAATTAAAAAAAACTAGTCGCTGTATGCCAGCAATCATCATACGCGTTCTCCTGTGCTTTGCAAGATCGCTTTTAACTCCAAGCCGGCCGTTTGATATTTCAACATATTCGCAAATAATTCGCTCAATTGTTCAGCCGCCTCTTCTACCGTCGTACCACCCGCATGAATGTTTGAGATCACTGTCATGTTAGAATCAGGCATCCCGACCTTGGGATTGTAAGCCACATAAGCGCTCATTGATTCATCAGTGATTAAGCCTGGGCGTTCGCCAATCAAGATGCAAACCACTTGTGCATCAACCACTTGGCCAATTTCATGCAGCGAGTTAACCCGCGCAAATTTAACGAATGGAATCGCCGTTAAATCAATGTCTAAATCCCGCTTATTCAATGTCGCTTTTAATAATGGCAAAAGCTTTGCGACATTGGCTTCGATGGCTGCTGAAGATAATCCATCACCAACCACGATTTGGATGGTTGGCTTGTGCGGTAACGCATTGCCTAATTTTTCCAGAGTCTCAGCGTTAAACCGCCGACCTTTGGGAGGATTCTTAATGTACTCAATTTGATCTGTGACCGTTGTTTGTACGCTCACCCAGCCCATTTGCGCCACCAAATCAGTGGAAACTTGGCCGTTAACAGCATCTTTGGCTAAAGCATGATCTGCTAAAAATCGCAGCATTGAGGCCGTTTTGTAGCGTGTCCCAGCGCGCCCCATGCCCAACCGAGCGGGCGTTTGCGCCTTAGCATTCAACAATGCAGCCCGATTGGCGATGGTTGTTTGCCCGATGGTTGTCTGTAAATTTACAGCTTCAATATCGGCTAAAACAGCGTCTTCAATTACACTGGGTGCAATACTGCGGGGATTTAAAGATCCTTGTTCATTACGCATGGCGACCTCCTGACTTAAGTGCAGCAAACTGACTGAGATCCCCAGCCGTAGCAGCTAAATGACCAGCTTGCATAAAGTGCATGTCTTCAAGCCAGGCTTCAAATTCAGCGATTGGTGTACGCCCTAACAATTCACGAATGGTCGCCGTTTCTTGGTAACCAGTCGTTTGATAATTGAGCATCACATCATCACCATGCGGAATGCCCATAATAAAATTGCAGCCCGCGTTAGCTAACAACAACGCCAAGTTTTCAGCATCATTTTGATCGGCAACGGTATGATTGGTATAACAGACATCACACCCCATCGACAAGCCAGTTAATTTGCCCATAAAATGGTCTTCCAATCCGGCGCGCGTCACTTGTTTACCATCATACAAGTATTCTGGCCCGATAAAGCCAACGACCGTGTTCACCAAAAATGGATCAAACTGCTTAGCAAAGCCGTAACAACGCGCTTCCATGGTCAATTGATCCGCCCCAAAATGCGCGTTTGCCGAAAATTCAGCGCCCTGCCCCGTCTCAAAATACATGACATTGGGGCCTTTGACCTGCTGGGTGGTCAATGACAACGCCTTGGCTTCGGCAATCAAAGCTTGGTTAATGCCAAAGGATTCATTAGCTTTTTGCGACCCAGCGATTGATTGGAAGATCAAGCCAGCTGGAGCACCTGCTTCAATGGCCTGCATCTGCGTCGTCACGTGCGCCAAGACACACGTCTGGGTCGGAATCTGCCACTCATCAACAAAGTCCGCCAACGTATGCATAACGCGGCTCACGCTAGCAACGGTGTCATTCACTGGATTCACACCAATAACTGCATCACCAGCTCCCATTGATAACCCTTCCATCATGCTAGCGCGAATGCCCGCTGGATTGTCAGTTGGGTGATTGGGTTGCAACCGTGATGAGAAGGTCCCCGGCCGCCCAATTGTCGTATTCGCCGTTTTCTCCACCGTAATTTTCGCCGCGGCCTGAATCAAATCCAGGTTAGACATTAATTTTGTGACCGCCGCAATCATTTCTGCCGTCAACCCTGCTGAGAGTTCCTTAAGCATGTCACTAGTCGTTGCTAGGTCAAGGATCCATTCACGTAATTCAGCCACGGTCCACCGGCTAATTTTGGTAAAAACCGCCATATCAACTTGATCAATAATGTTGCGGGTCACTTCATCGTCTTCGTAAGCCACAACCGGATTGTTAAACAAATCGTTTAGTGTTAAATTTGCTAAAACGAGCTTAGCAGCCACGCGTTCAGATGAATTTTGCGCGGCAATGCCAGCCAGTTGATCACCAGACTTTTCTTCATTGGCCTTAGCTAAAACCGCGGTTACTGATTGGAAATCATAGCGTTTACCAGACAGTAATGTAGATAAAATCATTTTGCACCACCTTTTATGAGCGAATTCTAATAATAATTCTATTATACGGGTTACGGTCAGTTTTTTGGTAATAATGTGATTTAAGTTTACATGAGGATTAAATTGTACTAAAAACGGGTATTAAGAATTTCGTTGCCCTCATCATCCAACCCTAACAAATTAATACCTTCAGGCGCAGAACTCCGATACGGACTGCCCCCATCAATCACATACCGTGGCACATCTAAACTATCGTGTTGCATCTTCACAATTGGCATCGCGAGGTCACCAGTAATCAAATAAGTTGGCGTATGCCCAGAAACAATCACCTTTCCCGTCGTATTAACGTGAAAAGGAGATTCCCTAAAGGATGCATAGTCTGTACTCGTAATTGTCTGGCCGACTGCTTGAAACAGGGCGTTAAAATGATATTTATTCATGATTTGATTCATTTCAAGGGTGTAGTAGTAATCGTTTCGAATCCACAGCAAATCTTCCCGCGTTTGTTCACTAAGCGGGTACTGCCAATTTAAGCCCGCATGAACATAAATGCGATGCGCATCACTATATGTCAGCGGTAAACTCGCCAAAAACTCAGTGTAGTCACTCAAATTAGCTAAAATAAATTCACGCACCCCAGTAAATGATGTATCACGAATACCGAGATCTTCCCACGTTTGCGTGCCCCCGTTGCGTCGCCAATTTCGATAGCCACGTTCATCACCAGCCACCGTTTGTAACCAAAAATCATCGTGATTACCCAACAAAGCAATCCCATTGTGGTTCTCGACTTTATCTCGAATATAATCTAGGACTTGCAATGGTTGTGTCTTGCCAAAATCATCGAAGTAATCACCTAAAAAGACTGGGATCACGTCGTCCGTCAAGTAATTATCAAATTTTTGTAAGTCGGTAAAATTTCCATGGATGTCACTAATAATATAATGTTTCATTTTGCGCTCCCCTGTGTGGCAATTAAAAAAGATCCTACTCAATGCGATCTTGAGAATCACAAGTTCTCTTGGCCATTAAATAGAATCTATTTTTAGAGTTTACTTTTTCAAATCTTCACGAATCTTGGTTTTCTTATTATCACGGCGGTTAAACGCGTAATTACCAATAAAGAATACTACCAAGAAGACGATAACAGCGATCAAGATTACCAACAACCAGTCCATTAAATGCAGGCCTAAGAACCCATCACTTTGCTTTTTAGTTGAAAGTTGTTGTGCTAATTCAGCACTGACATGCAAATTACGATTAATTACCGTCTTGGCCCCTTCAGCATCAATAACATTCAATTTAAGCTTGTACGTGCCCTCTTTTAAGTCGGTGATATGTGACTTCAAGATGAAATTAAAGGTTGAATTTGGCGCAATTGCCAATGGTGTCGACTTAATAGTCTTCACTGTGTTGCCCTTAGCATCTTTAAATGTACCACTGACCTTCAACCCATCAACAATGACCGTTTTAGGGTTGGTAATTTGAATTTGCAAGTTGGCTTGCGTGGTTGGCTTACCAATTGATGCTTTTTCAAAATTAGCTTGGGTCGTAACCTTGTTTTCAGTTTCACTAATGTACAACGGAATTTTTGATGAAAGCTTCGATGCGGTTTCCGTAAATGAAATGCCACCAACAATTTCGCCGTCAAATTTGTTGTTCGGCATAGTGACCGTTGCGTTAACTTGGGCCTTACCCTTTGCTTTAACAGTTACATTGTTAGTGACTTTAATCAAATCACCGACCTGCGTTGGCAAATTAGCCGCAGCGTTTGTATTCGTTGAAACGTAGCGAATTTTACCATTTGGCAAAGTTGTGGCCGTACCTGGTTGGATGGTAAACGTCAAAGTCTTATTTGTATTATTTTCGATGTAATACGTTAAGTTTTCGGTTTGACCAGGTTGCAACCGCAAATCCATCTTGTATTTTTCATACTCAATTTGCGATTGTGGAACTTCGGCATAAACATCAAATGTTGAAGTTGTCTTATCATCAGCATGGACAGTTTGGACAAAACTTACGCCCAACACAACCAAGGCTGCCATCATCATTATACGTAATATTTTATTTTTCATATCAGTAAACCTTATCTCCATAGATTTATATAGAAAGTATATCACATAATGATTAATCCATGAAATCACGCAATTGTTTTGAACGTGAAGGATGGCGTAACTTACGTAATGCTTTAGCTTCTATTTGCCGAATTCGTTCACGCGTAACCCCAAAGACCCGACCAACTTCTTCCAAAGTTCGTGTCCGACCGTCTTCTAGGCCAAAGCGCAAGCGCAAAACATTTTCTTCCCGATCAGTCAAAGTGTCCAAAACTGATTCGAGTTGTTCTTTCAACATTTGATAGGCAGCTGAATCAGCTGGTGAGACGGCATCATTGTCTTCGATGAAATCACCCAAGTGTGAATCATCCTCTTCACCGATTGGTGTTTCCAATGAAACTGGCTCTTGGGCAATCTTTAAGATATCACGCACTTTATCAGTCGTAATATCCATTTCGGCCCCAATTTCATCAGGCGTTGGTTCGCGACCCAAATCTGACAACAAATTACGTTGAATCCGAATTAATTTGTTAATTGTTTCAACCATGTGCACAGGAATCCGAATTGTACGGGCTTGATCGGCAATAGCACGTGTAATGGCTTGCCGAATCCACCAAGTGGCATACGTCGAGAATTTGAAGCCCTTGCGATAATCAAACTTTTCAACGGCCTTCATCAAGCCCATGTTACCTTCTTGAATCAAATCCAAGAATTGCATACCCCGACCGACGTAACGCTTAGCAATCGAAACCACCAACCGCAGATTAGCTTCGGCCAATTCTTGCTTGGCTGAATCATCACCTTGTTCAATCCGTTCGGCCAAGCTAACTTCTTGTTCACCCGTCAAAAGGGAAACACGCCCAATTTCTTTGAGGTACATGCGCACTGGGTCGTTAATCTTAATACCAGATGGTGCCTCGGCTGCTTGCTTAACTTCTTTTTCAGTCAACTTAGTCTTGGCATTGTTCACGGCCCGAGCAGCTGGTTCACCGTTTTCATCAACGATTGAAATCCCGGCCGCTTCAATTTTTTCGTAGGCTTCGTCAATCTTTTCAGCATCTAATGCTAGAGGCTTAACAACCGCTTCTTGTAGTTCGTCTTCTTTGACTTCTTTAGTGACCTTATAATCTTTAATAATGGCCTTAATTGCTTTGTCAAACGCCTTTTTATCAAATTCTACGGGTGCTACTTCTTTTTTACTAGCCATGTGAATCTCCTATTTTTCTAACTGTTGTTGTTGTAATAATTTCATTAATTGTTCAACGAGACCAAGGGATTCTTGGTGTAATTGTTTAGCTTCATAAATTTGGCGCTTCAGATTTTGAATCTGTAAATTCAAGGGTTCTTTTTGTGTAATAATCCGAATGTATTCATCAACTTGGTTCTTATCAGCAAACAAATTTTCATTAATGTCTTCTAATGCTGCTAAAATGCGAATTAACTCCGGTCGTTGCACATAATCCATAAACGCGGCTATATCAGTAATATTACCATTATTGTGCTTTTGACGATACTCAGAGGCAATCAGCATCAGGGTTTCGTATGGCACGTTGGTAAAATGAAAAGCCGGATTACTCGTCACCTTCAACCAAACATCTTGGTCTTTAAACATCCAAGCTAACAAAATTTGTTCAGCTTGCTCGCCCCGACTAAGGGCCTGGGGTATCGCTTGAGGAACAACTTCGCCTTGATACGGGGTAACGGGCTGATTGTTTGGTTGTTGTTGGCGCGGTTGATCAGCCACAGCACGCATCAATAACGGTCGAATTTGATCTTGTAAGCCAGTTAAACTCAACTTATAATGCTCAGCTAACTGCTCTAGATACGTTTCACGAATGACCGGTTCTTTAACCTGGGCAATGACTGGCAACACCGCTTCGATATAATTGAATAACTCAGCTTGGTTGGTCAAATCATGGTCAATTTGCAGGTAGCGAATATTAAAGGCAATCGGGTCTTCCACATTATGCGTGAAAACGTCCATGAAACTTTGTGCATCATGACTACGCAGATACTCATCTGGATCCATCCCATCTGGAATATGAATCACTTGTGCGCGCAGTTGACTATGGGTTGCCAACAAGTCCAATGCCCGTTTAGTCGCGGCCTGCCCGGCATGATCGGAATCGTAAGTGACCGAAATGCGTTGCGCTTGTCGATCTAAAATTTTAATTTGCTCAGGCGTCAAACTCGTGCCCATCGAAGCGACACCGTTTTGGACACCGGCTTGAAAGGCGGCAATCACATCCATAAAGCCTTCAAACAAAATCACCGACTTGGTTTTCTTGATGACCCCCTTAGCTAAATCAAGGTTAAACAACACTTGCGATTTATTAAATAATGGGCTTTCCGGACTATTAATGTACTTAGGCTCAGACTCATCACTATTTAAGCGCCGGCCAGAGTAAGCAATTGGTTGCCCCTTCGCATCACGAATCGTAAACAGCACGCGATTGTTAAACCGATCATGCAGACTGCCATCGTCCCACACGATGAACAATTCAGATTCGCGCATTAATTGGTAATCAATCTTTTTTTCTTCAAAATAATGTAAGAGTGCATCGTTATCTGGCGCGTACCCAAGCATAAATGCATCAATGGTTGTATCATCGAGGCCACGTTCGTGTAAATAACTTAATGCCGTTTCACCAGCGGCTGTATTAACCAGCAAATGATGATAAAGTTTGGTCGCATCTTGATATAGGTTCAACAGGGCTAATTGATGTTGATCAACTGGCTTGGCATTTGTTGTTTGGGTATACGCAGCATCTAAGTCCACCCCTGCTTGGGGCGCAACTTTGATGACGGCTTCTGGAAAACTGAGATTATCAATTTCTTGAATGAACGAAAATACGTTCCCGCCCCGTCCGCAAGAGAAACATTTGAAAATTTGCTTTTCTTCATTGACCGAAAATGAAGGGGTCCGTTCCTCATGAAAAGGACACTTCCCAAATAAATTACGGCCCTGCTTATGGAGCTGGACGTATGGACTAACTATATCTACAATGCTTAGATTTAAACGGATTTCTTCGACCAATTCATTTGGAATCATTGTCGCCATTCGCCACTCCCCCTCTAAGTAGTTTTTATCTTTTGTTAAATGTATTTCAGCTCCTTTAATTATACGCAAATATTATTATAATGCAAGCGTTTGTCAACCCCCTTAAGTGTCTTCAAACAGTTGATAATTCAACGTTTTAAAAATTTAGTTAATTTATTATGTAAACTAGATTGTAAACTAGATTGTGGAATCATAAAATCAAAAAAAAACTAACCCAAATTGGATTAGTTAATTTTACTTAAAACTTGTTACTTGAAAACAAATTGTCAAATGGTGACTCACCAGTGTTGGCAACTTGGGTCAAGAAAATCTTGATCGCCGTTTGAGTGGTCAAACCTTGGGCCTTGAAAATCTCATCAGCCTTGTCTTTAACGTTATCTTCGACGCGTAATTGAATCAACTTTTCTGTCATAATATATATCCTCACATATTAGCTGTAATTATTTGTATATGTGAATTATAACACGGTATCGCGGACTACGACAAAGAAAAACACTCGAAATGTATGAATTGTGTTTTATTTAATATAGTTAGTGTATATTATTTATTTTCCGTGTCAAACCAAATCGTGACTGGCCCATCATTTACGAGGCTGATTTGCATGTTGGCACCGAATTCACCAGTTGCCACCCGTAGCCCTGTTTCAGCGAGTTTAGCGTTAAATTGGGCATATAAATTAGCCGCGGTTTCTGGGTTACCAGCGTCAGTAAAACTAGGTCGGTTCCCCTTGCGTGTGTCCGCGTACAAAGTAAATTGTGAAATCGATAATATTTCACCGTTGACGTCATTAATGCTTAAATTCATGCGCATATTTTCATCTTCAAAGACGCGCAAATTAGAAATTTTGCGCACTAAATAATCTAAATCAGCTTGGGTATCCGCGTCATGAAAGCCAACTAATAAAACATAGCCGCGCTTGATTGAACCAACTTCTCCACCAGCAATCGCGACACTAGCATTTGCTACTCGTTGTAATAAGACCCGCATGGTTTTCTCCTTTTTCAGTCAAAAGAGACTAAGTTGCCCCAGCCTCTTTTGCTTAATTGTTACTTGAAAGTTCGCTTAACTTCATCGATATCTTTAATATTTTTAACAGTATCCATTACGTGTTCTAACATTTCGAGATTGCGCACCCCGACCGTCATGGTAATGACTGCATGATTGTTGTTATCAACCCGCCCATTAATTGAATTCATCGACTTAGTAGTGTTTGTGACCGTTCGAATGACGTCATTTAACAACTTGCCACGGTTCTCACCAATCACCACTACGTCAGCGTCGTATTCGCGCTTAGCTTCACCAGCTGGATTTTCCCAGGCCACTTCCACGAGGCGTTCACCAATTTCTTCAGCCGCCCGTAGATTAGGGCATTCAGTCCGGTGCACAGAAACTCCGCGTCCTTTGGTAATGTAACCAACCACCACGTCACCTGGCACTGGCGTACAACAATGTCCCAAGCGGACCAACATTGAATCAATGCCTTGAATGACAATCCGTTCATCGCCTTTTTTCTTGTGGGAATGTTGCTTCACATCGACGGTTTCATTGTCTTCAAACAACGCCTTTTGTTCAGCAGCTAGGCGTTCTTCTTCGATGCGCGCCCGTAATTCTTCCGTGAATTTATTGGCCACGCCTTGAGGTGATAATTCACCAAAGCCAAGGCCCGCATACATGTCGGCAATATTGTGATAATGCAGTTTTTCACGTGCTTTATCAGCCGTTTCTTCACACATCAAATCTTCGGCATTATAACCATTTTCCGTGAGATAATCTGCCAAAATATTTTTTCCAGCTTCAATATTCTCTTCACGATCTTGTTTACGGAAATATTGCTTAATTTTATTGCGCGCGCGCCGAGTTTTGACGAGGTTTAACCAGTCTCGATTAGGCTTGGCCGTTTTACTGGTTAAAATTTCAACAATGTCACCGGTTTTGACTTCATAATCCAACGGCACAATGCGTCCGTTGACCTTTGCCCCAGTGGTCATGTTCCCCACATTCGTGTGAATTGTGTAGGCCATATCCAAGGGACCAGCCCCCTGTGACAATTCAAAGACATCACCCTTTGGCGTAAAGGCATAAACCCGATCTGAGAACAAATCACCCTTAACCGACTCCATAAAGTCATCTGAATCACTCGACTCATTTTGCAATTCAAGAATACCTTGAATCACATTAAGCTTTTGTTGATCAGTGTTTTGCACATCAGCCCCATTGAAGTTACCTTCTTTATAAGCCCAGTGTGCAGCCACCCCAAATTCGGCAACTTGGTGCATTTCGTGAGTGCGAATTTGCACTTCTAATGGCCGCCCAGCCGGTCCGATGACTGATGTGTGCAATGATTGATAACCATTGGCCTTAGGTAAGGCAATGTAGTCTTTAAACCGACCTGGCATCGGCGTCCAGCGCGCATGAATCGCTCCAAGCACCGCATAACAATCCGGCACAGTTGCAACCAAGACCCGAATGGCCAACAAATCATAAATCTCATCAAAGTCTTTATGCTTGTCATGCATTTTACGATAAATTGAATAAATGTGCTTAGGCCGACCGTAAACCTCGACGTTATGCAAACTCAATTCAATAATGGATTGTTCAATATTTTCAACGGCTTGTTCAACGATATCCAAGCGTTCTTGGCGGCGCAACTGCATGGACTTAGCAATTGTATGATATGCTTCATAATCCAAAAAGCGCAATGAAGTATCTTCAAGTTCCCATTTGATCTTCATGATTCCCAGGCGATCTGCCAAGGGTGCATAAATTTCCAAGGTTTCTGAGGCAATCCGCTTTTGCTTCTCTTCACGCAACGCACTCAAGGTCCGAATATTATGCAACCGATCCGCTAACTTCACGAAAATCACCCGAATATCATGAGACATCGCCAACAACAATTTACGATGATTTTCGGCGAGCCGTTCGGTATCGGATTTGTATTCAATCTTCGAAATCTTTGAGACACCATCAACAATGCCCGCCACGTCCTTACCAAATTCGGCTTCGACATCTTCTAAGGTTGAGTCAGTATCTTCAACCACGTCATGCAGGTAACCTGAAATTACCGTGGCTGGATCCATATGCAAGTCGGCTAAAATCCCCGCGACTTGAATCGGATGCACGATATACGGTTCACCAGATTTACGTTTTTGATCATTGTGCAAACGATTTGCATATTCGAATGCATAATCAACTTTTTTGATATGCTCGTCATTCATGTAACTCGCATATATTTCGTGAACTTCTTGTTGGGTTAGCACTTTTGCTTCAGCCATTTGAATTATCTTTCTTTTTTCGTTGTCAGGCCGATTGGGATTATAACCCGCAGTCTAACACCGGATTTATCAGTATGATAGTTAATATTATTGTACAGGAAAACGGTTGTGGTTCCTAGTATTTACCTTGGTTTATCCGCTAATAAAGTGGCCATTACCAACCAATATGGTTTTCACTTTCCGGCGTTTTTAATTGTCCAGCTGCATTTTCGGCAAAGGCTTGCTCAATGATGGCAAACGCCGCTTCTAATTGCGCTTTGGTGATTACCAATGGTGGCTGGAACCGGAGTGTGTTGCCGGCCAAACTAATCATTAAGGCGCCTAAATCTAGAATGCGATAAATCAACTTGTTGGTCGTTTCAACATCCGGCTTGCCATTCGCATCAACAATATCGACCCCTCCGTTCAAGCCATACAAACGGATGTTGCCAATAAATGGATAGCGTGTGGCTGCATCATTAAAATACTGGCTAGCCAATTCACCAAGCGTTTTTGAGCGCTCTGTCAAATCTTCATCAGCTAAGACGTCCAAACTGGCAATGGCCGCTGCGGCCGTCACCGGATTACCAGCGGTAGTATACACATTGGCTGGGGCCGCTAAACTTTCCATAATTTCTGTCCGACCAATAACGGCACTTAACGGCAACCCGCTGGCAAGGGACTTCCCCACGCTCATAATATCGGGCACAATGCCAAAATTATCAATCGACCATAACTTACCCGTGCGCCCAAGTCCTTGATTAACTTCATCGACAGCAAACACAATCCCATGTTCACGCGTGAATTCATAAATCAATTCCATATAGCGTTGGGGTGTTTTCACAATCCCGGCATCACCTTGAATCGGTTCAATCAAGACCAAAGCCACTTCTTCGGCTGGCAAATAAGTCTCAAAAGGTAGTTTAAATTGCGCAAACATCCGTTCAGAAAAGGCATCTTCACTTTCACCTGGCAACATTAACCGTGGATCAGGAAATGGAATTTTAATCGATCCAGGCAAAAATGGCCCCATCTTACGTGCCATATTGAGACTGACCCCTGAAACTGACATGGCGCCATAGGTCGAGCCATGATATGCCCCAGTGAACGTCACCAAGTTTGGCCGACCAGTATAACCGCGCGCAAATTTAATGATGGCTTCGTTGGCATCTGAGCCAGAATTCCCAAAGACAACTTGTTTTTCAAAGTCGCCTGGGGCTAATGCAACTAAGCGCTTGGCTAATTCAGCCGTGGTCGTATTGGCGAAATAGCCTGGCGTATATTGAATTAACTTTTGGGCCTGCTTGGTAATGGCCTCGACGACTTTGGGGTGTGAATGTCCCGTATTGGTCGCACTAGCGCTTGCTAACAAGTCGATGTAGTCATTGCCTTCAATATCAGTAATGATCGCACCTTGGCCGTGGTCGATAACAATATCAAAAAATTTAACGCGGGTCGCACCGGCAACATTGGCCTTTTCTTGATCGATGATTTCTTTATTAGTAGTCATTTTTATACTCTTTTCCAACCATATTAATTAATTATGCAAGAAAAGCCGACGATTATGTCGACTTTTAATTTACTTTTGACGTTTCACTCCATAGAACATGTACAACAAGAAGCCCAGAATCATCCAAATAATGATGTAGATTTTGGCTGCATTACCCAAGCCTAAAATAATGATCACTGAACCAATTGTGCCAAGTGCTGGCATTAATGGATACAATGGTACTTTGAAGCCAGGCAACGGCAAATCAACCCCTTCGCGTTTCCGGAGGGTATACATGCCAAGCGTCACGAAGACAAAGGCAATCAACGTTCCAGCTGAGATCAATTGCGCTAAGAATTCAAATGGGAAGAACGCTCCAACAATAATTGCCATCGTCGTAATAAACCAAATTGAGTGCTTAGGTGAGCCGTTTTGATCCAGCTTCCCAAACCAACTTGGCAACATCTTGTCCCGGCCAAATGAATATAACAGCCGTGAACCAGCCAATGTCATTCCAATTAAGGCCGTGAACATTCCAAATGAAGCAATCACTTCTAAGGCATTTCCTAACCAACCAAAGCCAATACTATGCATCGCCCAGCCCATTGGCGCCGCTGCACCAGGACCAGTCGAAAAGTTAGTGTAGTTAACCACCCCAACTAAAATAAGCGAAACTGTCATAAACAAAATCACGGCAATGAATAATGATCCCAAAATTCCGCGCGGCATGGTCTTTTGTGGATTTTTAGCTTCCGCCGAACTAGCCGCAATTGAATCAAACCCAATGTAACTTAGGAAGATCCCTGAAGCGCCAGCGGTAATTCCTTGCCAACCACCAAATGCGCCTTCAGCAGTTTCTTTGTAGGCTGGAATAAATGGATGATAATTACTCAAATCTAAATGCGCCGCTCCGACAATAACGAAAATAAAGATGGCCGCGACTTTTAAAATCACTAAGGCCACGTCAATGCGCGCCGCCCCAGACATTCCCTTTGACACAATGTACCCAACTAAGAAGATTGCCAGCAACGCAATCAAGTCGACAAAGCCCCCATCAGTCCCCATTGGATGTGACAATTGACTTGGCAAATTAGTTTTGAGGGATGCCAGGATCAAGTGAATTTGACTTGATAAACCAGAGCCCACGAATGCCACCGCGATGAAGTATTCGGCCAGCAGAGCCCAACCAGCTAACCAACCCCATCCACGACCAAACAACACGTTGATCCATGAATAAGCTGAACCAGCAAATGGCAATACAGAAGCCATTTCGGCGTATGCAAACGCGACTAAGCCAGCAACCACGGCAGCCATCAGAAATGATAAGGCCACGGCTGGTCCAGCATGTCGGGCCGCAATCAAACCTGGCAAAGTGAAAATCGTCGTTCCAACGATTGTCCCAAGCCCCATGGCAATAAAGTCTTTAACCTCGAGAATCTGTGGCAAATTGCGATCTTTGGCCGTTAACTCCGTTGGATCCATTTTTTGCATAAATGCTTTTAATCTATTCATATACTTCACTCACTCTCTATCTATAATCATTTAATAACTAAGTATACCCTAGTTTTATTAAAAATTTAACATTAAATTTTTAGAAAATATTAAAAAAGCTAACTCCTTGAATGAGCTAACTAATTGTAAGTTATTTAAATCGGTTTAAAGACGACATTTTCTACGCCTAACAGGGCTTCTAGGGCGCGTAATGGCTTGGGCCCGGTTGTTAGCCACTGCGGTTTGTTTAACGCAATTTTGCGATTGTCCGCCGCATAGACCACCAACACGGGGTTATTACCGTGATACGTTTTAAAAATCGCCTCAAGTTCTAAGTTAATCTTTGACAAATTGGCGGTGTTTGGTACTTTGATGTACCACTGCCCGGTTGCTGGGGTCGTGTTTTCAACTCGTTGCTTCCCGGTAACCAAGGCGTGCACGTCGCTAATTTGGTTTGCGACAAGCTGAATTGCATCGCGACCACGTTGTTGCTCCACGTCCCCAACAACCGCAATGGTCTGTTCGGGTTGTAAGAGGTGACTAATTTTTTCAAACAGCTTAGGGAAAACAGTCACCGAAATCGACCCCGTCATGTCCATACCGTCGACAAACGCCATCTGGTCGCCTTTTTTGGTGCGAATCGTTTTGACATTTTCGATGTATAAAATCGTTTTGATGTTCTTGTCACCAGCATTTAAACTAATGACATTGGCATGGAGTTCAGCTGGAATCGCTGCTAAGATGGTTTCGATCGGATGGCCACTCAGGTAAAAGCCTAAATAATCCAATTCGTAAGCGAGTTTTTCGGCTTGCGTATAATCGGTGACTTCGCGAGTTTTTGGTGCCAAGGTTTCAAATAAGGACATCGATTCACCAGCTAAGCCGATTGCATCAATATAGCCTTGCATAGAATCTAAAATAGCTTTGCGGTTGGGGTTGAAACTATCAAACGCGCCAGCATAAATTAGGGGTTCGATGGTTTCCACCTTGCGATACTTATTGTCTAGGCGCCCAATGAGATCCCCTAAATTTTTATACACACCATTGGCTTGGCGTTCTTGTAACATGGCTTCTCTAAAATCACGGCGGACGCCACGGATACTGGCCAAGCCCATCCGAATCGCTTTATTGTGCGTCGAAAACCCTGCCCAACTTTGATTAATGTCGGGACCTTGCACAATTACATCGGTCGTTTTAATTTCCGCTAAATAAGCTTTGGTTTTCTTTGCATCACCAATGGCTTCATTTAACACCGCTTTAAAGAAAGCGGTTGGAAAGTGCGCTTTTAAATAAGCTAATTGGAAGCCTAATTTTGAATAGGCAACCGCATGCGAACGATTAAACCCATATTGGGCAAAGGGTTCAATATAACCATAAACTTGCTGGGCAATCTCAGGTGCATGGCCCTGCTTAACCGCTCCATCAATGAACCGTTTTTTTAGATTGGCAATTTCAGCGGCGTCTTTTTTGGACATCGCGCGGCGCAACAAATCGGCTTGGCCAAGTGAAAAACCAGCGAATTGTTGGGCGACTCGCATCACCTGCTCTTGATAAACGATAATGCCATAGGTTGGTTCAACGATGTTTGCAATCGCTGGATCAGGAATGACGATTGCTTCACGCCCGTGTTTTCTAGCAATGAAATTTGGAATAAATTGCATCGGTCCGGGACGGAAAATCGCATTAGCCGCCACTAAGTCTTCAAATGTATCGGGTTGCAATTGCCGCAACATATTTTTCATCCCGGAGGATTCAAATTGAAAGACCCCATTTGTGAGCCCTTGTTTAAATAAATTAAGGGTTTTTGCATCATTAAAATCGATTTTATTAATATCAAACGCATCATCGGGATTTTCTTTTTTGACTTCATTTAAAGCAATATCTAAAATGTTTAAATTGGTCAGTCCCAAGAAATCAATTTTTAACAAGCCTAGTTTTTCAACTGGCGTCTTTGTCAGTTGGGTGACCAAGCGCCCGTCTTCACCCAGGCGCACCGGAATCGTGTCGACCAACGGTGCAAACGATAAGACAATCCCGGCCGCATGGAGGCCCTCATCGCGAGGGATGCCTTCGAGTTGTTGGGCCGTTTTATAAAACAAGTCACTGTCAACGGGAATATCTAGCAACGCATTTCGAAAAGCTTGTGATGCTGCATAGGCTTCTTGCAAAGTTTGATCTTTGCCAATGCCCTTTTTCAAATTTGCCGCTTGCGTTAATGACAGACCAAAAATCTTGGCCACATCATCAATCGTGGCTTTGGCTTTGAGGGTTTGGAAACTATTAATTTGGGCAAACCGTTCATAACCATATTTGGCATACACATATTCTATGACGTCTTTGCGCTGATTTGATTGAATATCAATGTCAATATCTGGCATCGCGACCCGTTCAGGATTTAAAAATCGCTCAAACAACAAGTCATAAGCAATGGGATCGACATCAGTAATGTGTAAGGCATAGGCAACCAACGAACCAGCCGCCGAACCACGCCCTGGCCCGGTGCGAATATTGTGCTTGTGCGCAAAATCAATCACGTCGCCCACAATCAAAAAATAATCATTAAAATTCAAATTATCAATGATTTGTAATTCTTCAGCTAAGCGTTGTTGATAAATGGCCCCATCAACTTTTAAGCCATGCAAACGGACTTTGAGGCCTTCCATGGCAATTTGGTAGAGATAGTCTTTAGCAGTTTGTTGGTTGGGGGTTTTAAAAGTTGGCAGCGTGACTTGTGAACTAGCCATCGTATATTGACTATGTTCTGCAATCCAATCCGTTTGTTCAATCGCCTCACCTAGCCCGCGTGTGCGATATTCATTGGCCCAGGTTTTTGCATCACGCAGATAATTATGGGCGGGCAAGTTTTGAGCCGCTCCCAAGTTAGCCAACGGTTCCCCGACCCCTATTTGTTGGAGCACAATGCGCCCAAATTGATCAGCTGGATCAAGATAGGCCACTTCATCAAAGGCGATGATTTTGGTCTTGGTAGTTCCCGCCACATATTGAATCTGTTGGATTTGTTCGGTCGACATCTTTAATTCGACCCCTAAAAAGAGGTGCTCAGCCGGCACTAGTTCAAGCAATTGCTTTACATATGAAATCGCGCGGGTCGTATCTGACAACAACAAAACCGCCAACTCACTCACTGGCGGGATGACAACGTAGAGCCCAGCCAAAAAAGGTTGAATCGTCGCAAAATCAGGTGCTTGTTCATGGGTTTTGAGATAACTAGATAGCTTAATTAAATTATGATAGCCCACTTGGTTTTGCACATAGAAAGCCACGGTAAAATTTGAGGCGGTGGTTTGTAAGCCAACCAACGTCGCCTTCAACCCAAGAATTGGCTGCATATCCAAAGCACGCGCCGCATTGGTAAACTCAGCCATGCCATATAACACATCATGATCAGCCAAACCAACCGCTTTAAAGCCGCGTTCTTGTGCCTTTTGGACCAAAGTTTGAGGAAGCATGGGACTTTGGAGCAAGGTAAATGCGGTTGTAGTATTTAAAGGCACCATCCAAAGGCCCTCCCTTCCAAAATTCGTTTTAACTTAATATCTAGTATACCTTAAGGATTGACATTTTTGGTATCCTAGCTAATTATTTTATTAGCCAAGATAGAAAAGCTGGGACAAATTAACCTTGTCCCAGCTTCTATTGATGCAAATTATTAATCTACGTTATCATAAACTTTTTCTGGTGTGGCAGACTTAGAAATGGCGTATACCATAATCGCTCCAAGCGTTCCAATCAAAGCGGCCACAATTGATGTTTGTGTGGCATCATATGATACCCCTAACAGGGCACTTCCAATATAACCAACTACTTCACCTAAAATAAATGTCCAAAAAAATGTTACAAGATACTTCATCGTCTTCTACCTCGCCTCTTGGCTGTTTATGAATATAAGTTTACTCCACCAATTTGGTTTTGTCACATGTTATCGTCGTGAATATTTCACAATTACATAATCAAATTCATTATCAGGATCCGCTAAGCCAGCTTGAATTTCTACGCCCTGCCAAACGGTCTTGTCAACTTGAGGCATAATTGTATCACCAGAAAAATCAGTATCCAAATATGTGACATACAAAATGTCAGCCTCAGTCAGTAAGCTAGTGTACACAGCGCTACCACCAATAATTAACAAATCCTTGCCCAATTCATCAGCGATTTGATCAGCTTCAGCCAAGGTGTTGACGGCTTGAAAACCTTCTGGAACCACTAAGTCAGCTTGGCTCGTCAAGACTAAATTCACCCGCTTAGGCAATGGGCGCCCGTTAAAGCTGTCCATGGTATTGCGCCCCATCAAAATAACTTGGTCAAGGGTTTGCGCTTTGAAAAACTGCATATCCGCTTTTTCACGCCATGGAATCTTTAGTTCATTGCCAATTGTCCCATTGTTGGTTTGGGCCCAAATCATAATTTTTTCAGCCATGTTAAGTAATTTTCCTTTTCTATGTGCTTAGTCTGCCACGCGTTCAGATAATTCTTCCCACCGCAGCATCAGGTTTTCGAGGTCAGTATTTGTCGTATCTAATTGGGCTTGCAAGTCGCTTAACTTACCAAAATCCGAGCCATTTTCATTCATCGCGGCTTGAATTTCTTCAGTTTTAGCTTCGAGCTGGGCGATATCATCTTCAATCGTCGCCCACTCTTTTTGTTCAGCGTATGTGAGTTTCTTTTTCTTGGGCGCTTGTTCAACTGCAGCTGGTGTTGTTACCGGCGTGGGCTTAACCACCTCATCAGTAATGAGCGTTGGTGCGCCATAGGTGAGCAAATATTGTGAGAACAAGCCGGTGAACCGTTCAATTTGCCCACGACCATGGAAAATAAAGAGCTGGTCAGCGACTTTATCCAAGAAATACCGATCGTGGGAAACGGTAATCACGGTCCCTGCAAAGTGCGTTAAATAATCTTCAAGCACAGTCAAGGTCCCAATATCTAAATCATTGGTTGGTTCGTCTAACAACAAAACATTAGGTTGTTGCAACAATAATTTAAGCAAGTACAAGCGGCGTTTTTCACCACCAGATAATTTACGAATCAAGGTGCCATGCATCTGACTTGGGAACAAAAACTGTTCTAATAGTTCAGAAGCCGAAACCCGATTACCGTCTTTATCAATGACCGCCTCGGCCACCTCGCTCAAGTATGCAATCATGCGCTTATCTTCATCGATCGGCTCAGTCGCTTGGGTGTAATAGGCCATCTTGACCGTTTCACCAATTGAAATCACTCCACTGTCCAATGGCAGCTTACCGGCAATGGCGTTTAACAAGGTTGATTTACCAGTTCCGTTGGGGCCGGTAATCCCGACACGTTTTTGGCCTTGAATCAAGGTTGAAAAGTGGTCTAAAATCACTTGATTATCAAACGCTAAACTCGCATCAGTAATTTCAATCACTTTTTTACCGAGCCGGGTTTGCCCGAGATTGACTTGGACGTCCTCATCTAATTGCAAATTACCCATGTTTTCATCCAATTCAGCAAACCGGTTTTCACGCGCTTTTTGCTTGGTTGAACGGGCCCGCGCCGAAGTTTTCATCCAGGCGAGCTCTTTTTTATACAGTTGCGCTGCTTTATGGTCGGCCACTTTGGAAGCTTCGACCCGCTCGGCTTTAGCAATCACAAATTGTTGATAATTACCGGCATACTCGTAGATTTGGCCAAATGATAATTCAAAAATCCGATTGGTCACATGATCCAAGAAATAGCGATCGTGGGTCACCGTTAACACGGCGCCGTGGTAATTGGCCAAATATTTTTCCAACCACGCGATTGAATCAAAATCCAAATGATTGGTTGGTTCGTCAAGCAACAACAAGTCTGGCGCTTCAATCAAAACTTGCGCCAAGCCTACCCGCTTTTTTTGCCCACCAGATAAGGCACTAATTTTTGAATTCAAATCCGGCAAATGCAGCTGTGACAAAATCGACTTGACTTCAGATTCAGCCAACCAAGCATCTTCTTGATTCATTTGTTGTTCTAACTTGGTATAGCGATTTAAAATTTTTTCATCCGTTGGGTTAGCCGCGTAAGCATCCAGCGCTGTTTCATAGTCCCGAATCAATTGAAAAATTGGTTGTGCCCCCGCAAAGATGGCATCCAACACGGTTTTATCTGGATCCAAGGGCGGATCTTGTTGCAAATACCCAATCCGATAATCATTGGGTGTTTCAAACCCACCACTATCGGCCGGTGTAATGCCGGCAATCGCATTCAACAGCGTCGTTTTGCCGGAGCCATTCACGCCAATCAGCCCTACTCGGTCGCCAGTTTCAATTAAAAAAGAGACCCCGGCTAACAAAGTTTTGTCACCGTAGACACTTTTTAAATCTGTTGCCCGAAATTGTTTCATTTATGCGCCTCTTCCTTTGCGACAATTGCTTTGGCCGCTGTGAGTAATGGTTCTGCTTGGTTAGGTAATGAGCCTTGGACGACTTGGCGTTCTAAAGTGCTCAATATCTTGCCAAATAATGGACCTGGTTGCAAGCCAAGTTCTTTGGTCAAATCCGCACCATTTAAAGCCAGTTCGCGTTTGTTTTTGATCGCTAAATTAGCATAGCGTGCCCGCAATTGAGTGGTGTCGAGTCGCATTTCACTGTACTGGGCAACCGTCAATGCGACATCAATATCCGTGCCAGTTTGATATAACAACCAATCGGCCACGTCGCCCTTGCGCAGTTCATTGAGCAAGGCAATCGCCCGTTGGACCGTATTAATGAGGTTGCTACTGTGCTTCCAAGCCTTCAAAAACTTGTTTGCATCCCTTGGAATCAGCCCCAACTCAAATACCAACAGCGTCCAAGCCTGTTCAGCATTTGCCGGTTGGTTATGCCCCAATAAATCTGCATAGCCCACCAAATCCAGGTCCGTTGCTTCCAACCCCGGCATGAATGCATTAAGGTTAGTTGCTAATAGTTCTAGTAACCCATATTTGGCGTGTTGACCTTGTAACAACTTAGTGAATTCGATGTTAATTCGTTCGATCGCAATTTTACTTAACAAAGCCGCGTTGTCTTTGATGGCAGCTAATGTGGCCGATTCAATCGTGAATCCTAATTGAGCGGCAAAGCGCACCGCACGCATCATCCGCAAAGCATCCTCGTGAAAACGGGCTTCGGCTTGTCCAACTGCGCGAATTGTTTGGCGTTCTAAATCGCCCAAGCCATCAAATAAATCGATAATCTCCCCATCAGCTTTCAACGCCAAGGCATTCACGGTGAAATCCCGGCGTTGTAAATCTTCAGCTAATGATCGCACAAACGTCACGCTGTCGGGACGCCGAAAATCCGTGTAAGTTGATTCGGTCCGAAAAGTGGTCGTCTCATACCCTTGGCCGTGATCTAAAATCATCACCGTCCCGTGTTGAATTCCAGTATCCACCGTTCTATGAAACAGGGCTTTGACTTCTTCAGGATAAGCTGATGTAGCAATATCGACATCATGAATTGGCTGGTTTAACAGCGTATCACGCACTGAGCCACCGACAAAATAGGCTTCAAAACCGGCGTGCTCAAGCGTTTCTAAGATTGGTAATGCGGCTTGAAATTCAAGGGGCATGGTTTCTAATTTCATCACGGACTCCTCGTTAGTTTAATACTCCAATTATACCAAAAACTCGGCCCAATCAGGGGTTCAACTCAAGCTAATCTGGCTGATTCATAATAAAATAGACCCACCAAATCATTTGGCCGGTCTAATTCAAGCGCATTACGCGTTATTTTTGATGTAATTATCAAATACTTCGGTCACGATTTCCGCTGATGCCTTGTCTTGAATCAACAAATCAAGCAAGTGGCCCTTGGTCGTTTCCAACAATTCTTTATCTAATGCCATGTTTAATGCCTCCTAGTATTTGTGATAAGTTTAGCACATTCAATTAATTTATTGAACCGTGACTGACTTAGCCAAATTACGTGGGCGATCAACATCCAAACCACGGCCGAGTGAAGTGTAATAGGCCAACAATTGCGTTGGCACCACCGTTACCAATGGTGAAAGCAATTCATTCACGTCAGGCAAGATGTAATTGTCACCTGCCTTGGCCAATGATTTAGTGACGATGGTATACGTCTTTGAACCACGAGCTGAAGTTTCCGACAAATTACCACGCACCAAACCAGCTGTTTTAGCTTGGGTAATCAAGGCAATAACTGGTGTATCATCTTCAATCAAAGCCAAAGTTCCGTGCTTTAATTCACCAGCCGCAAACCCTTCAGCTTGGACGTATGAAATTTCCTTGAGCTTCAAAGCCGCTTCAACCGTCACCGCTGAGTCAACCCCACGCCCGATATAAAAGGCATTCTTTGAATCAATCAAATACTCCTGGGCCACGGCATCAAAGGTTTCTTTATCATCGACAATCCCTTGGATAGCCACGGCGATTTCTGACAAATCTTGATGCAAATTGAAATCAACTTTGTCCCCGGCCAACGCATAGGCCAAGATAGCTTCCAAAGTCACTTGGGCAATGTACGCCTTAGTTGACGCCACAGCAATTTCAGGTCCTGCCAACAATGGCAAAGCATACGTTGCTTCACGCCACAAAGTTGACTTTTCAACGTTAGTCAACGTCAATGAATGGAAACCATCTGCATTCACGTTTTGCAAAACTTCGCGCGAATCAGCCGTCTCACCAGATTGTGACAAGAAAATAAAGAATGGCTTCTCAGATAGCAAAGGTTGCTCATAGGCAAATTCGGATGAAATATGCACTTCAGTTGGAATGCCGGCCCACTTTTCAAACATGCGAGCGCCAACCAACCCAGCGTGATATGAAGTTCCCGCCGCTACGATATACAAACGATCAGCCGCCTTGATTTCATCTAAGATTGCTTGGCCAATATGAATACCGTTAGCATCCAAATAACGGTCAAGCAAGTGCCGAATCACGATAGCTTGTTCGTCAATTTCTTTTAGCATGTAGAAAGGATATGTGCCCTTATCAGTTTCAGACGCATCAATATCCAAATGGAATGGCGCACGTTCAACTGCATTACCAGCTTCGTCAAACAATTGCACTTCTTTAGGATCGATAATGGCCACTTCTCCATCATGCAACTCAATGAAGTCATGCGTTTGATCCAACATTGCAACGGCATCTGACGTTACGACATTAAAGTCTGGCCCAACTCCGATCAACAATGGTGACTTACGCTTTGCCACATACATGCGGTCAGGTTCATCCCGATTCATCAACAAGAAGCCATAAGCTGAATCACCAAACAGCGTCAAGGCTTTTTTGAAGGCCTCAAATGTCGTTAACCCTTCGTCCAAAAACTTACCAATCAATTGCACAGCAACTTCTGAATCAGTATCCGAATGGAAATTAACAGTTGGTAAATATTCGTTTTTTAATTCTAAGTAGTTTTCAATCACCCCATTGTGCACGAGGTACAACTTGCCATCATCTGACAAATGCGGATGTGAGTTTTCAACTGAAGGTACCCCATGGGTTGCCCAACGCGTGTGTGCAATCCCAGACGTTCCTTCAACGTTCTTCGTCGCTACAAGGGCTTCTAAATCAGCCACACGCCCCTTTTCACGAACTAATTGATCTGTTCCAAGCGCTTGATTAGGAACGAACACACCGGCTGAATCATAACCACGATACTCCAACTTTTCCAAACCCTTTAACAAAATTGGCGTTGATTGATAGTTAATCCCTGTAAAGCCTACAATTCCGCAATAAAACATGTTTAGTTCCTCTTTTCAACATACCACCAAATCAAATTGGTATAGCACCTATAAATTAATTTGTAAAACTCATAAACCCTATTATAGACAAAGAAAAAAGCGAGTCAATAGAATTAACTCGCTCTTAATATTTAATTGGTATTAATTGGTATAGGTGAAATTAAATTGTTTCACCATGGTAGAATGCGTCCAATCCCATTGCTTCTTCATTTTCATCGGCGCGGAGGGGTACGATGAATGAAACGACCTTGGCAATTACGTAGGTGGCAACCACAACAACCGCAATGGTGATGAGGATTCCCACGGCTTGAATGCCTAGCAAACTCCAGTTACCTTCCAAGACACCCGCAGTGCCTGAGTAAGCCTTAGTAGCAAAGACTCCGGTCAACAATCCACCAAAGACGCCACCGATTCCGTGAATTCCAAAGGCATCCAAAGTATCATCATAACCCAACTTCTCTTTGACAAAAGTCGTTCCAAAGTAAACGATGACTGATACAATGGCACCCATGGCAGCAGCGCCACCTGGGGCCACGTAACCGGCAGCGGGCGTAATTGCCACCAACCCAGCCACGGCGCCAGACATCAAACCAGACACCTTGATGGGCTTGTTGAGCATCATATCAATCAGCATCCAAGCGATCATGGCTGTCCCGGCCGCCAAATTAGTGTTGATAAAGGCCAAGATAGCTTGTCCGTTGGCTGCCAATGATGAACCGGCGTTGAAACCAAACCAACCAAACCATAGCAACCCACCACCGATAACGATGGCCGTTGGGCGGTGCGCTTGCAATTCAGCCATGTGCCGGCGCTTACCGATCATCAAAGCCAAAACCAAAGCTGACACCCCAGATGAGATGTGCACGACGTCACCACCGGCGAAATCAAGGGCACCCATCTTAGCAATCAAACCACCACCCCAAACCATGTGGGCCAACGGTGTGTATACGAGCAAAATCCAGAAAATCAAGAACAACAAGAAGGCTTTAAAGTTCATGCGGCCAACCACCCCACCCGCGATGATCGCCATGGTAATCATTGGGAACATCCCTTGGAACAATGCGAAGGCACCATCAGGAATGCTGCCACCACTCGTTGACTTAACCATTGAGACGCCATTTAAGAACGCGTGGTTCAAATTACCAAGGATTGCACCGTCACCGCTAAAGGCTAATGAATAACCCACGGCAAACCAGATGATACTACCAACGGCAATCGCAATCAAAACCATGGCAAATGTGTTAACCATTGACTTGGGATGCGTAAAGCCCCCGTAAAACAAGGCCAAACCTGGTACCATCAACCAAACCAAGGCGGCTGCAATCAACACCCAAGCGATATCTGCTGCATTCATATGATTTTCCTCCACTCATTTCTTGTCATCTGTTTCTTAATAATTCTTAGTTTAAGCAGAAATTCGAATTAATGAATTGATTATGTTAGGTTTGCTAACATCCGGTTTTATGTAAACGTTTTCACTCGCCGCAAATCCGAACAATTACCGTAAATCCACAAAAAAACAGCCCTCCGTAACAGAGTGCTGTTTGCTTTTACAAATTAAATTGTTAACAATTCTTTTTCTTTCTCAGCCGCGATTGCATCAACATTCTTGATTGCATCATCAGTCAGCGTTTGAATCTCTTTTTCTAACTTACGCTCTTCATCTTCTGAAAGATCGTCAGCCTTCTTAGCATTATCCATCGCATCACGACGAATATTGCGGACAGCGACTTTAGCACCTTCAGCTTCACCCTTAACTTCTTTAGCCAAAGTCTTACGGGTTTCTTCAGTCAACGCTGGTATGACCAAGCGAATCACTGAACCGTCATTGGCTGGTGTCAAACCAAGGTTAGCTTCAAAAATACCATGTTCGATGGCCTTTAAAGCCGTCTTATCAAATGGCGTAATCAACAACACCCGTGGTTCAGGCGTTGAGATTGAAGCCATTTGCGTCAATGGGGTTTCTGCACCGTAGTAATCAGCCGTCACATTCCGCAAAATAGCAGGATTTGCTACGCCAGCACGAATATTACTTAATTCGCGGCGCAATGATTCACCAGCTTTAGCCATACGTTCTTTAGCAGATTCAAGAATTGGATTTGCCATGCTTAACGTCCTCCGACAGTTGTCCCGATTTCTTCACCGAGTACAACACGCTTGATATTTCCAGTTGTGTTCAAATTAAACACAACCAAATTGATGTCATTGTCCATCGACAAAGTTGTCGCCGTAGAATCCATTACGTTCAAACCTTGTGAAATAACATCCATGTGTGACAATGAAGCGTACTTCACTGCGTTTGGATTCTTGTTTGGATCATCATTATAAACGCCATCAACCCCGTTCTTACCCATGAGGATTGCTTCGGCATTGATTTCGGCAGCTCGTAATGCTGAGGTTGTGTCGGTTGAAAAATATGGTGAACCAGTTCCGGCCCCAAAAATTACAATCCGACCCTTTTCCAAGTGGCGCACAGCCTTACGTCGTACATAAGGTTCGGCAACTTGGCGCATTTCAATGGCGGTTTGCACACGCGTTGGGACGTCTAATGATTCCAAGGCATCTTGTAATGACAATGAATTCATGACCGTGCCAAGCATGCCCACGTAATCGGCTTGTGCGCGTTCCATCCCTAAGGCGGCCCCCGCTTCACCACGCCATAAGTTTCCACCACCAATAACAATGGCGATTTCCACTCCTAGTTCATACACTTCTTTAATTTCAGCAGCAATACTATTCACTGTTTCAGGATCGATGCCGTAACCTTTATCACCGGCCATGGCTTCACCTGACAACTTCAATAGTACGCGCTTGTACTTTACGTCTGCCATGTTATTAGCTCCAGTTCCGGAAAATTAGTTACCCATTTGAGCAGCGACTTCAGCAGCAAAATCAGTTTCCTTCTTTTCCATACCTTCACCAACTTCATAACGTACAAATGAAAGCACCTTGCCACCCTTACCTTCAACGTAAGCCGCAACAGTTTCGCCGTCACCCTTAACGAAGGCTTGGTCAACCAATGAAATGTCAGCCAAGTACTTGTTCAAACGACCTTCAACAATCTTTTCTTTGATGTTGTCAGGCTTACCGTTCAAGTCTTCAGCGTTCATTTGCACTTCTTTTTCGTGGGCCAATTCATCAGCAGGCACTTCTTCACGAGAAGTGTACTTAGGTGCAATGGCCGCAACGTGCATAGCAACGTCCTTAGCCACAGCAGCATCAGCACCGTCAACCAAGACAACTGTTGAAATCCGACCACCCATGTGTGAGTATGCGCCAACAGCTTGACCTTCAGCGGCCGTCACGATTGTGAAACGACGCAAAGTGATCTTTTCACCAGTGATTTGTGTAGTGTGGATGATCAATTCGTTCAATGTTTGACCATCAGCATCAACCTTCAATTCCAACGCTTCTTCAACTGAAGCAGGCTTCAATTCAACGATGGCATTGGCCACGGCGTGCAACAAATCATTAAATTCTTTGTTACCAGCCACGAAGTCGGTTTGTGAATTCAATTCGATAATTGCAGCTTCGTTTCCCTTAGTTGCAACGTATGTCATACCTTCAGCAGCGATAGCGCCGGCCTTTTTAGCGGCCTTTGCCATTCCCTTTTCACGCAAGAAATCGATTGCCTTTTCTAAGTCACCATCAGTTTCCACCAATGCTTTCTTTGCATCCATCATTCCAACGTTCGTCTTGTCACGTAATTCCTTAACTTGAGCAGCAGTAATAGCCATTTTTCAAGGTCTCCTTCAAAATTCTTGATAGTTATCTAAATAAGTATACCTGATTTACGCATAAAAAAACACAGTGCAAGGCAATTAATTGCCAAAATAAGTTCTGCCCCTTTATCAATTGCCCAGACTTGCTTATAATCAATATTATGAAAGTACAATATAAGATTATTTATCAGCAATTAAAAGAACAAATTCTCAGCAACCAAATTCCAGCTGGTGACCTGTTACCAAGTGAGCCAGTGCTGCGTGATACCCTTGGTGTGTCGCGTGATACCGTCCGTAAAGCGTTAAATCTGTTGGAACAAGATGGATTAATTCAAAAAAAGAAAGGTAAAGGCTCGTTTGTTTTAAACCACACTTTACGTGATTTCCCATTGTCAGATTTGCGCAGTTTTTCTGAGTTGACTGACCAACAAGGCTTTACGGCCCAAACCCAACTCATCCAATTTAAGAGCACGACGATCACCGCAGAAACCACGTATACCGGCTTTCCAATTGGTACACCGGTTTGGTATATCGGCCGGTTGCGTATTATTAATGATGCGCCAGAGATTATTGACTTTGATTTTATCAAACAAAGTGTCGTCCCTGAGTTAACTGAAGCAATTGCCCAACAATCGCTCTATCATTACCTTGAACAAACCTTAGCATTACCAATTGCGTATGCTAAAAAAGTTATCACTGCAGCCGAAGTTACAACGGCTGAGCGACAACTTTTAGCTTTACCAGCTGACGAGAAACGCGTCATGCAAATTGATTCGCAAGTCTTTTTAGACAATACAGAACAATTCCAATTCACAATGTCTAAACACCGGCCAGATCGGTTTGAATTCCACGATTTCGCCCGGCGCCTCCTTGTTTAATTTAACGCTAGCACCAACAATTCATACGGTTGTAATTCATACCGGGTTTGAATGGTTGGTGTTTTTGTTAGGTTTGACATAATGACTTGGCCCATTGGCAGTTCAATGACTTGCGCATGCTGGTTAAAATGCCCAATCACTAAAATTTCTTGACCATTAAATTCGCGTTGAAATGCAATCACCCGTGGTACATCGGCCATGGTCGCAACAAAATTTCCTTCCGCAATAATCGGATTGGTTTTGCGCAAACTGATTAATTCCTGATAAAACGCGAAAATACTTTGCCCATAATCACTGCGCAGCGCTGGACAGTCCTGGCTTTCAGGCAACCACGCTTTACCAATGGTGAACCCGCCACTGCGCCGCCACTTCATTGGTACCCGACTATTATCACGCGATTTAGCCCCAACAATGGCCACTGCGGTTTTAACGTCGTGTTGTTGTATCAACATCTCCACTGCGTTAATCGATTCAACATCGACAAAATCTTGCACGGACGTATGTTTGGGATTCACCATGCCAAATTCTTCGCCCATATAAATATATGGCGTCCCCCGATTCAGATGCATAATCCCGGCTAACAACTTGGCGCCGCGTTCATAATATTGTTCGTCAGCGATAAAGCGGTTAATCGCGCGTGGCTGATCATGATTATTCCAAAACAAGGCCGGCCAGCCGCCTAGTTCACATAAGGCACCGCCCCACGTTAATAAGATTTTGCGTAATTGCTCAAAATCATATTCCGCCAACGTCCATTTATTACCAGCTTGATAATCCACTTTTAAATGGTGAAAGCTAAAACTCATGCTTAATTCATGGCGCTCTGGTCGCGTGTAGAGGACCGTATTTTCAATGGAGGTCGCCGAAAGTTCGCCCACCGTCATAATGGCATCATATTGCTCAAAGGATTGTTCGGCCAATTCACGCAAATATTCATGGGCGATTGGTTGATCAGTGTAGAGCATTTTGCCATCACCAGTGGCATCATCTTGAAGCATAGGCGCTTTACCAATCACGTTGATGACATCAAACCGCAGCCCTTTAACCCCTTTGGCCAACCAAAAATTGACGACCGCGGCTAATTCTTGGCGCACCGCTGGGTTCCGCCAATCTAAGTCGGCTTGGGTTTTATCGTACAAATGTAGATACGCTCGCTGACTATCAAAATCGCTCCAAGCCGCGCCACCAAACTTTGATTGCCAATTATTGGGCCAACTCCCATCACTTTTGCGCTCGCGCAACAAATAATAGGCTTGATATTTTGCATCACCCGCTAACGCTTTTTGAAACCAGGCATGTTCAATTGAGGTGTGATTAAAGACCATGTCTAACATCACCCCAATCCCCAAGCGGTCCGCCTGTAAAATCAACTCGTCAAAATCGGCCAGCGTGCCAAAAATTTGATCGATTGCGCGATAATCACTAATGTCATAACCGTTATCTTTTTGTGGCGAGGTAAAAATTGGACTGAGCCATAACATCGTAATCCCGAGTTCCGCTAAATACGGTAAGCGTTGGATGATCCCTGGCAAATCCCCAATCCCATCGCCGTTTGAATCTTGAAACGACTTGGGATAAATTTGATAGACGACTTCTTTTGAGATATCCATTAACTTTGCCCCTCCGCTGTACCCAACTTAGTGTGACAAATTAAGAGTTCTTCACCAGAGATAATTGTCGATTTAAGCTTTTTGAGCCATTTCAAATTGTGTCGATCGGAATTGGTGATAACAATCGGTGTTTCAGTTAAATAGCCCTTGTTTTTTAACTTGACTAGATCAACTTCAACTAAGAGCTGCCCCTTTTCCACCCGGTCGCCTTGTTGCACGTGGACAACAAAGCCGTCCCCGTTTAATTCGACGGTATCCATGCCGATATGAATCAACAGCTCCGCACCATTATCCAATTTCAGCCCAACCGCATGTTTTGTCGGGAACAAAATTACAACTTCACCGGCTGCAGGCGCAAAGACTTTACCTTCAGTTGGTTCAATCACGACACCTTCCCCCATCGCTTTCGAAGCAAAAACATTATCTTTAGCTTCAGTAATCGGACGCATGGCACCAGAAATTGGTGCGTAAACTACCGCCGAAGCTTCATTGCTAGTCTTCACAGGTGCTTTTTCGTTGCTAAAGACGCCTAATTTATTGAAAAGCAGGGTCATGGCAAACGTGACTGCCATGGCGACAAGAATCCCCAGTGCAAAGCCACCCCAACCAGCCGGCAAAATTGCTAAGATGCCCGGCAGCCCACCAATACCGATACTTGATGCGCGCACTCGGAGCAACGTAACCACCAAACCAGCACTGGCCGACCCAATCATCGCAGCGACAAACGGATACATGTATTTCAAATTAATTCCAAACATCGCCGGCTCAGTTACCCCGAGGTATGCTGAAATAGCTGATGGAATTGCGACTTGTTTAACCTTGGCATCATGGCGCCATAAATAAATCACTGCCATCACGGCCGTACCCTGGGCGATATTAGCAAGGGCAATCATAGGCCACAAATTCGTGGAACCAAAATCAGCCACTAATTGGGCATCAATTGCTAATGTCGTATGGTGCAAACCAGTAATCACGAGCGGCGCATAGAATAAGCCAAAGACGGCGCCAAACAGCCAATTAAATTGACTCGTTAACCCAGCGTTAACGATTGATGAAATCACATTCCCAACTTGCCAACCCAATGGCCCCAATATCGTATGGGCCACCAAGATTGCTGGGACTAACGACAAAAATGGTACGAAAATCATCGAAACTGCTTCTGGAATGTATTTACGCCAAAAGATTTCTAGATATGCGAGTACAAATCCCGCCATAATGGCTGGGATAACTTGGGCTTGATACCCAATCATATTTACTTGGGCGAACCCAAAATCCCAAAACGGCACTTTGCTGGCCGCCGTACTATTCACTAAGTACGCATTGAGTAACTGTGGACTTACTAAAGTGATTCCTAATACAATCCCCAAAATTTGTGTGGTCCCCATGCGCTTGGCAATCGACCACGTAATCCCCACCGGTAAGAAATGAAAAATTGCCTCCCCTGGCAACCACAAAAAATCATTTACTCCGGCCCAAAACTTAGAACTGGCAACAATCGTTTGGCCCCCTAAAAATCCAAACGAAACCTGTTCCAAAACATTTCTAACCCCTAAGATTAGTCCGCCGACAATAATCGCTGGAATAATTGGGCCAAAAATATCGGCCAAGACCCCCACAATTTTTTGCAAAATATTTTTATTTTCATTGCGGGCTGGTTGCTCAGTTGGCTTGGCTTGCTGATCAGTTAACCCACTCACGGCCATAAAAGCGTTATAAAAACTTGCAACGGCATTGCCAATAATTACTTGAAATTGTCCAGCATTGGTAAACGTCCCCTTAACGGCTGGCAACGCTTCAATTTGTTCAACCTCGGCTTTTGACGCATCGTTTAACACGAAGCGTAAGCGTGTTGCACAATGCGTTACTGACCCGATATTGCTCGGCCCCCCAAGCGCAGTCAGCAACGTCCGTGCATCTTCATCATATTTCCCCATCATTTAACCCCTTTTAACTTGTTTGTGTTTGTACGTACATGTTTACCACTTAACTATTATCTCATGTTTGCATACCATTTGTAAACGCTTCCAACAGGTTAATTTTTTGAAAAAAACACAAAAAAACCAACAGTCGTTAAACTGTCGGCTTTTAATAGACTTTGATTAATTGAATTAAACTAACGGATTAGTTCTTAACCTTCAACGATTTCAGTCAATTCTTCAATTGATGCTGCCTTGTCAGATCCGTCTTGTGCTGAAAAATCTTCAGCCGCAACTTCATCTTCACCCTCATTACCTTCAATGATAGCGTCTGCCATCTTTGCAGTAATCAAACGAACGGCACGGATAGCGTCATCGTTTGATGGGATAACTACATCAATTTGGTCAGGATCGGCGTTAGTATCGACCATAGCCACGATCGGAATGTTCAACTTGTGTGCTTCTTGCACAGCGATTTGTTCCTTATGAGGATCAACGATGAACAACAAATCTGGAACCTTAGGCATATCAGCGATACCACCCAAGAACTTCTCCAACTTGTCACGCTTCTTTGTTAACAAAGAAACTTCCTTCTTTGGCAAACGGTCAAAAGTACCATCTTCTGACATTGCGCGCAATTCCTTCAAACGTGCGATACGCTTTTGGATTGTTGACCAGTTAGTCAACGTTCCACCCAACCAACGATGGTTGACGAAATACATGTTTGCACGAACTGCTTCTTCAGCAATTGCGTCTTGAGCTTGCTTCTTAGTACCAACGAACAACACAGTTGCACCGTTAGTAGCTGCGTCGCGTACGTAGTTGTAAGCTTGGTCAACCAACTTCACTGTCTTTTGCAAGTCAATGATGTAGATTCCGTTACGCTCAGTAAAGATGAATTCATCCATCTTTGGGTTCCAACGACGTGTTTGGTGACCGAAGTGGACACCAGCTTCAAGCAATTGCTTCATTGAGATTACTGCCATGAGTAAAATCCTCCAAATGTTTTTCCACCTAATTCCGCAGCTAGTTCGACGACCCTTGCGAGCACCCGTTCAACTATTGGAATTAGTGAGTATTTTTGGTTCGTAAACCAATTACAAATAATACGCTTTTCTTTGCTATTAGTCAACTTTTTTAGCCAATTTAGCCGGTGTAAAGTCAACGACCCCATGTGCAGTTAAAAACGCAACCTTCTGGGCACGGTTAAGTTTTTTAAATTCAGCCTCGGCATGCAGCGCTTCTCCCTTGGTAACAAAGGCTTGTGAATACAACAAGCGCAACGGATGCCGGCGAGCTGGGCGCGTGTATTTAGCCCCTTTACCAGCTTCATGCGTGGCCAAGCGGCGTTGCACATCGTCAGTATAGCCACCATAAAAAGTGTTGTCAGCTGTCAATAAAACGTACATGTAATATTGTTTATCTTCAGTCACGATTACGCCCCTCATAAATGGCCCACACTTCATCGCGATACGTATCGTCAGCATTGTGGGTGATAATTGGCGGTAAAATTTGTGCCCCCGTCAAACGCCCATTCTTAATTGATTCAATTAAAATCACATTAGCTTCCTTGCCGACTTTAGGATAGACAAATTGAATCCGCTTGGGAATTAAATTATTTGCGCGTAAGGCATCGATGATTTCAAATAGCCGATCCGGGCGATGCACCATATAAAAATGTCCGCCCGACTTCAACAACTTTTTTGCCGTATCCGTCACCAACGCCAAATCAGCCTTGATTTCATGGCGGGCAATGGCGTAATGTTCGTTTGGATTTTTATGGGATTGCTCCGTTGCTTCAAAATATGGTGGATTTGACACCACTGTTTCCACGGACCCTGGCCGAATATCAGTCAAAATATCGCGCATATCTTTATTAATAATGGTAATTTTGTCAGTTAAATCGTTTAATTGGACCGAACGTGTAGCCATTTCTGCCAAACGTTCCTGGATTTCCACCCCGATAATGTGACCAGTAACTTTATGCGCCATAAATAGGCTGATCGCGCCATTCCCAGCCCCTAAATCAACAATCGTGCCACGGCCAGCATTACGTGGATTGGCAAAATTAGCTAGTAAAACCGCATCCAAAGAAAACGAGAAAACCTCGCGACTTTGGATGATTTGGACTTCATCACGGTACAACATATCTAGGCGTTCGTCCCCATGTAATTCAATCTTCACGATTAAACCTCCTAAAGTATTAACTATCTTCGTTGAAAATATGATACCATTTTACATGCAATTATTTTATATTTCGAGGTGAACAAATGTTTTATTCATTTGTACGTGGCTTGGCTGCTTTTATTATCTGGGTTGTCAACGGCCGTTATGACATTATTAATAAAGAAAAACTACCTGAAGGCAACTATGTATTGGTTGGCCCCCATCGGACAATCTGGGATCCGGTCTACTTTGCCTTGGCAACTTGGCCCAAGCGTTTTACTTTCATGGCCAAAATCGAATTGTTTAAAAATCCAATCTTAGGCTTTATCTTGCGCCACGGCAACGCTTTTCCAGTTGACCGCGCCAATCCCGGCCCATCAGTCATCAAGATTCCCGTCAATGCGTTAAAGAAAACTGATTTGAGTTTGATTATGTTTCCTTCTGGGTCACGGCATTCAAACGAGATGAAGGGTGGCGCTTTGATGATTGCTAAAATGGCTGGCGTCCCAGTTGTCCCCGCCGTTTATCAAGGTCCGCTAACATTGGGTGGCTTGTTCAAACATCAAAAAGTTACCATCGCATATGGTGACCCAATTATCATCGATAAAAAATTGAAGCTCAATGATGAAAACATCGCCACCTTTGGCAATCAACTAACTGCAGCCTTTGAAACCATTGATCAACAAATCAACCCTGATTTTAAATACGTTGATCAACATCCTGAGAAGACTGAAGAATTCATGAAAGCCGAATAGTACCAAAAAAGCTATCAGATAAACGTCTGATAGCTTTTTGTTTACTTCTTTGTATTAGCTTGTTGTGATTGGGCCTTCATTTGCGCCATCATTTGATTCAAACGCTTTTGTGAAGGCTTTTGTCCCATTGATGTCATCATTGACTTCATCATCTCTTCTGAAATGGGTGGGTTCTTCTTCAAATAGTTTTCCATCGAACGGCGGGCCAAGAAGAAGCCCCCAACTGCACCTAATACCGCTGCCAAAACAACGATCAAAATCCAAATACTTGTACTCATTATATAAGTTCTCCAATTAATAAATTCACTATTTATTTTAGCACGAAAAGCCCACTTGTGCCTAAGTCTTTTTTAGTCGGGCCAATTTTAGTCTTCGCGAATCCCTTTTTCACGTTGCACCTCTTTGACTTTATCAGGCGTAACTTCATTGCCATTGTCATCAAAGACTTGCAACATTTCTACTTGTGAGCGGAAAGCTTTTTTAAAATTAGCTAAAAATTCTTGCCGTAAAGCTGCCCGTTCGGTTTCTTCATCAGCCGTCAAACCGTCTGTTGTCTTCGCTTTGGCTGCCAATTCATTAATCCGCGTGCGGACAGCCAACATGTGTTCAGTTTCTGTCATCATCAATCTCCCAGTTGTTTTTCTTTATTTTACCATGTTTTAGCACTTTATTAAGAATCGACGTTATCAATTCACATGCGAACAAAAGTACGGTACAGTAATTGCAAAAGTAGCTGTAAAGGAGGCTGAACAGATGCAGCAACCAGAACCCACCCGCGTCAAGATTTTGCGTTTTGTGTACCAAGCAACCAAAGAGAAAAGTTATCCCCCCTCAGTGCGAGAAATTGCCGCGGCAGTTGGCCTCAATTCGACTTCAACCGTGCAAGGCCATTTGGATCGCTTAGAAAAAAACGGCTTCATCGCCCGTGATCGGGATAAAAAACGCGCCATCGAATTAACCAAAGCCGGCCTTGAATCCTTGGGGGTCTTTGATTTATCAATGACGATGCCGGTTTTTGAATTGGCCACGATGGGTTTTGATGACAACTCAGTGCCCCAATTCCCCCTGCCCCCCAATTTGATGCAATTTCGCAATCACCTCTTTATGATGCGCTTTCACGGTGACACCCTGTTGAAACTGGGCATTATCGACGGTGATAATTTAATTGTCCGCCGCCAAAGTGAAGTCGATAACGGGGAAATTGTCGTCGTCAAAACGCTGAAGGGTGAATATCTGAGTGGCCGGCTGTTTCATCAAGACACCTGGATTCGCCTGCAGCCTGAAAATGACGCTTTAGAAGCCATCGTGATGGAAGCCGAACGGATTACCATTTTAGGCCGGGTCGTTGGTTTATATCGGGATTCAATTTATTAATAACTTGGCCAATGCCGCGTAACTGGTGACTGTGTAGTCGCTTTGATACGCGGTATTATTTGGTTGGTCATACAAATTCACCCAAATCGTCGGCAGTCCAGCTTGTTGTGCCCCGTGGATATCAGGTAACAAGCCGTCACCGATCATAACGGTGTTTTCAGGCGTCATTTCCGGATGTTGTTGCATAATATACTGGAAAAATTGCCCATCTGGTTTGTTCACCCCAATGGTTTCAGACGTATATACCGCATCAAAATACGGCGTTAGGCCCGCTTTGGCCAGACGCTTAGTTTGCACAGCCGTACTACCATTCGTCCCGGCCACGATTAAACCATGGTGCGCGCGTAAGGTTGCCAGCAAATCAAGGGCGCCATCAAACACAAAGGCTTGGTCATTTAAATACTGATGGTATTCGCGTTGCATGGCTGGTCCATCCACCACTTCACCAAATTCTGCCAATAGCTTAGCAAAGCGCGTATTCATTAATGCATCACGGTCACCACCCGCTTGAATGGCTAGCCAAACTTGATGATTCAGTTGCCTAAACGCTGCGACCAATTCATCTAAATTCGTCAAGCCGTGATTAGTAAACAACTGTTCCAGACTGAGCTGCTCGCCTTTTTTAAAGTCAAAGAGCGTTTCATCCAAATCAAAAATTAAATTCGCGTACATCATCATGTCTCCCGTCAGGATATCTATCGTAATTTTACACGCTTTTGCCCCATTTGTAAGGTGGCGTGGTATGATTTTAAGCATAACATTTTAGAAATTGAGGTGGTTTGAATGTCAGACCGACAAAAATTTATCCGCAACTTTGCGATTATCGCCCATATCGACCATGGTAAGTCGACGTTGGCGGATCGGATTATGGAAATGACCAACACCGTAAGTGAGCGCGAAACTTCCGCTCAACTCCTTGACGATATGGCCGTTGAAAAAGCGCACGGCGTGACAGTTAAATCCCGGACCGTCCGTAATTATTACGTGGATGACCAAGGTGTCGAGTATCAATACAACTTGATTGACACCCCCGGTCACGTAGACTTCAATTACGAGGTCTCTCGGAGCTTGTCAGCGACTGATGGCGTCTTGCTATTGGTTGATGCAACAAAAGGCGTCCAGGCACAAACTGTGGCCAATTTCCGGCTCGCCAAAGAAGCTAACCTCAAAATTATCCCCATCGTTAATAAAATTGATAACCAAATGGCCGATGTGGATAAAACCGTCGAAGAAATTTTGGCGCTCGATGAAAACTTTACGGAAGCTGAAATTTTGAAAATCTCCGCTAAGTCTGGGCTGGGCGTTGATGCTGTCTTGACCGCGATTCGTGACCGCATTCCAGCCCCTACTGGTGATGAAACCGCTCCGCTTAAAGCCTTGGTGTTTGATTCTAAGTTTGATCCCTATAAAGGCGTAATCGCCCTCGTGCGGATTTTTGATGGGGTCTTGAAAACGCAAGCTGATATTTTGTTGATGGCCCAAGACCTGCAATCACAAAACAAAGAAGTTGGGGTCTTTGCGCCATTTAATACGCCATTAGACCAATTGTCGGCTGGTGACGTTGGCTATGTCGTGACCGGGATTAAGGATGCCCATGCCGTGCGCGTTGGTGAAACAATCACCTTGGCCAAAACCCCGGCTGATACCCCATTGCCTGGTTACCAACAAGTCCAACCGATGGTGTATGCCGGCTTGTATCCACGCGGCAGTGAATATAAAGATTTGAAAATTGCCGTGGAAAAATTGTCGTTAAATGACGCGGCCTTTCAATACGAGCCCGAACAATCTGAAGCGCTTGGAATGGGCTTTCGCGGTGGCTTCCTCGGAATTTTCCATTTACAAATCATCCGCGAACGCTTGCAACAAGAATTTGGCCTCGATGTATTAACCACGATGCCTAATTCGACATTTAAAGTTACCCTCAAAAAGAACAATGAAGTCGTCTTTGTGGAAAACCCCACGCAATTTCCCTACTTTGCTGATATTGCTAAGGTAGAAGAACCTTATGTGCACGCTAAGATGACTTTGCCCAATGAAATGCTCAACGACATCATGCGCCTGGCTGAAGGGCGTCGGGGCATCCTCGAAGATTTGGACACACTAGGTTCAATGTTGGTTGTGACGTATAAAATGCCCATTTCAGAAATTGCCTATGATTTTTTTAATGAATTGAAATCAGCTTCTCACGGATTTGCGACGCTCTCAACTGAACTCGCCGATTATGAAGAATCAGATATGGTACGCATTGATATCGCCATCGATTATGCCAGTGTTGATGCCCTGACTTTCGTGGTTCATCGGATGCGCGCTACTCAATTTGGCCAAGACACGGTCCAAAAGTTGCGCGATTTAGTGCCCCGTAAGCTCCAGCAAATGCCCGTGCAAGCGGTGATTGAAGGCCGGGTCGTTGCGCGTGAAAACATCCCACCCCTACGTAAAGTTGCTGCAAAAGGGACTAAAGTTTCTAAAAAGCAAGAACAACTCCGGCGCGCTGGTCAAGCCGCTAGTGATATTGAATTGCCCCAAGCGGTCTTTGATGCCATCTTGGACATGAATAACTAAAAAATGTGGTGAATGCAAATTAGCGTTCACCACATTTTTGGTTACTTTATGAAAATGAAACTACATAAGTTGCAGGTTCGGCTTTCACAACATATTTGATTTTTTGCTTATAAGAAAATGTTTTGGGCGACAATTTTATCGCTTTACCAGCCTTAATTGTCGTGGGTTTCAAAATTTGATTACCATTCAAATCATACGCCTCAATCGTGATAGTTTTTACGTTGTCCGCAGCATTAGTAATTTGTTCTTTCGCATTCTTTGGAAATGCGTAATAAAATGCTTTTGAACCTTGCGCTTGTGGTATTTTCAAGACCATGTGTGTTGATGGATAAAAATAGTTGTATACCCGATCATAGTTTGTATAACCCACTACTGATGCGATTAAGATGACTACCAATAACACTCCAGAACCGATTAACCATTTAATTTTTTTAGTCATGTACATTCACCATTCCTTCTAAGATACGCTTGTAACTTTGCTATAAACATTAGTTTACCAGGCGTTTATTATTTTTTTATTATTAAATTCTTATTATTTTCTTATCTTTACAATAAATCAATCAAGACGTTTCATTGCCATATTTGTCGCCATGCTTTATTAAGCAGAAAGCAGTAGACAAAAAAGACCCGCAAATAAATTTGCGAGTCTCTTTAAGACTTAAGGTAAAATGCAGATTACCAAGAAGCCTTCTTAACACCAGGAATCAATCCCTTGTGTGCCAATTGACGGAAATTCAAACGTGAAACGCCGAACTCACGCATGTAAGCATGAGGACGACCGTCAAGTTGGTCACGGTTGTGCATACGTACAGGTGACGCATTGCGAGGTAACTTAGACAAACCAATGTAGTCTCCAGCTTCCTTCAATGCAGCACGCTTGTCAGCATACTTAGCAACCGTTGCTTCAATTTTCTTAGCCTTAGCGATCTTAGACTTCTTAGCCATGATTACTTAACCTCCTTGAATGTAGTAACGCGACGCAACTTTGGAGAATACTTCTTAAGCTCCAAGCGGTCTGGTGTGTTACGACGATTCTTAGAAGTAAGATAGATACGCTCACCTGTTTCGGCGGCTTCTAACAAAATGTTAATGCGCATTAACATCACTCCTTGAATTATGATATTTGGTCAGGTGCCCCCGGCCAACTAATGTAAACGACAGGTTTGACTGCATTGGGCCAAACCCCAAGCTTGCGTCGTAGACAATAGCTAGTAAATTACAAATACTAATATTACACACTTACCTCGCTAAAAGCAAGCCTTTAAGCCAAATTGATGACAAGCAATTTCACTTGTCATCAATTCGATGTCCCACCCAGTAAGCCTTTTAGCATAGTGTTTAAGATTTACTTACGATTATTCTGTAACAGTTTGCGTCTCGTCACGAATTTCTGGGGTGTCATCAATCGTGCCAGAATCCCCACGCAATACGACGCTACCAAACTTTTTACCATCCAAAACCATATTATCAACCATATAGTCTTTTGAATAGCCCTTGATTGGTAATGGGCCCACGTTTGAATCAATAGTTTCATCAAACCAAGGTGCTAAGAGTTGATCCTCACGTACCACGGCAAAGACAAATGAGACTTGCATAGCTACTTCGCCGTGATGTGAATATGGTGAAACACCATCTTCATACATCATGATTAATCGGCTATTAGGGGTTTTATTTAAAATTGGTGTGATATGCTCCATTGCGGCATCAGTGATTGTTAAATACATGATATACTTCGCCTCCTTGATATCTTGTCTAAAATTCTAACACTCCGTAAAAATTCAGCACCAAAAAAAGGACTAGCGTACGCGCTAGCCCTTCCAGTGGATTTATGAGGCGCATTTATGATTGCTTATTACGTAAGCAAAAAACCGATATTGCAATAAAACCGACACCAATCACTAGACATATGGCTCCATAAATAGTTATGTCCAATAAAAATAGCTCAATACTAAATATCAAAATGCCTAACCCAAGCACAAGTGAAGTGATCAGCACCTTTTTCGATGGTGTATATAAAGGTTTAGTATTCGTCTGTTTTTTTGAAAATGCCAAAATAATGGCTAGAATCATCAGCCAAATACTTAGATAGTTGTGGTATTTAAAAGTAGCGACAATGAATAGGATACCAATAGCTAACAGAACATACTTTGATGCTGTGTTAATTTTAGTCAGTTCCCCTAAGAAAAACAATCCGATTTTTTTCATGTCTAACTCCTTATGTTTAACAAAATAACTCCCTTAACTATATATAATAGTTTGTAAATTTGCAAATCCTATCTCAATCGAATTTAAGCCTTAGCTCCAGTCATTTAAAAGACATACTAAAACCCCTTGAGTGGGTGTTTAGTCCAACTCAAGGGGTTTTAGTATCCTTCTTGTTTTAAATCAAATTCTACCTTAGCCAGTTCACTTATGTTCGGCGAGGCGGATAATATGCCAACTTGTATAAAAAATTGGGACAATCGTCACCAAATTTTGTAATTGATCAAACAAGCCTGTCAATGGCCAACCCAAGAGATTGACCATACCAGCCACCAATGCAAAGAGTATTAGCAACACCCCTGCCAAACGCCACAGATTGCCCAGAGAGCGTTGTTGTCCGTATTCTAGACTTCGACCCAATTGCCAGTAACTCAACGCGACAAGCACCAAGATAACGCCAGCAACGCCATCACGGACTTGCCAGACGTGTGGGACTAACGCTGCTTGCGAAATTGAGCGTAACGGCCAAAACCAATCAAAGGCTAATAAGAACAGCAAGGTCAACATAACTTGAAAGATTTTGTTGGCAATGGAATGTTGTTTTTCATGTTTGAAATACTCGCTCAACGCCAGTAAGAAAATCATGATAAACAAGCCGGCCATGATACCAAAATTCACAAAAACAGTCCGAAACGTGTTGTCTGCGGCCGTCAAAATGGCGATCGGATGTTGCACTGGTTGATACAATGGCCAAACTAGTGCCCCTAACAACGGTGTCAGTACCCACATCACCGCACCTAGCAGGCCTAAGCCCCAAACAATTTTATGTTGCCACCATGGTTGATTCATGCCTTACCCCTTGTTTACTTGCTGTTCAATTCTGAAATTTTCAAAACCAAATCCACAGCTTGTGACATCACAGTCGTTGATACGTATTCAAAGCGCCCGTGCATGTTTTCACCACCCGCAAACAAATTT
>JAITQG010000008.1 GCA_031289015.1 Lactobacillaceae bacterium | reverse complement strand
AATGCAATTAATCATATCCGTGCAAGCACTTCAATTCATAATTACGACAAGGCGTTCGACTTGCATGTATTAGGCACGCCGCCAGCGTTCATCCTGAGCCAGGATCAAACTCTCAATTTGAAAAGTTTGAGTATAACTCAAATTTTGTTGTGTTTAACCATATGTTAAACGAATTTACTAGCGAATTGACATCGCAAATGTTTTTGTATTAAGCTCGAAAACTTAATACTCCTATCCATTTGTTCATCGAAACGTTATTCAGTTTTCAATGTTCTACATTGCCTTTCGACAACTTTTATATCATAGCAACTTCAATAATAAATGTCAACACTTTTTGTTAAATTGATTTATCTAACAGATTTAAGTTCATCACTACTTATTGCGTGCTTGAATAATATACCGCGTTTTTCAATGTTCGTCAACTGCTAATATTTATTATTTTTTTCCGAACATTCCGTTATGTTCGCCTAAAAAAGCAGCCCTTCAATAACCCTTCACCATTCGTGCACTTATCCAAGTTTTGTAATCGTTTACAAACAACCAAATTAACGCTCCGTTAGGTTACAAAAAAAGACCAAATCGACTGATTTTGGTCTTTTACTCGCAAAAATTTATTTTTCGTGCTTTTAAAATAATGCTAATTGATTTTCATCTGACATGCCTTCCAAGACGCCATTGTCGTCAAAGAAGGTCATCAAGGTTTGTGAGACACCACCCCGTTTAGACAAATCCTCTTTTGATAAGAATTCACCTTCAGCCCGGGCAGCCATAATCTTCTTGGCTACGTTGTCACCCAAACTAGGTACAGCATTAAACGGTGCAATCAAGGTATCATCTTCAATAACCCATTGTTCAGCATCGGATTTATACAAATCGACCATACTAAACTTCAGACCACGTTCCATAGCTTCGTTTGCGATTTCTAACACCGTAACCAAGTCGCGATCTTTAGCCGACGCATCTAGACCTTGACGCTTAATATCTTCAATCTTGGCTTTAGTTGAACTGAGTCCATGCGCCATGGCGACCACATCAAAATTGCTTGCACGCACTGAGAAATACGCCGCGTAATACAACGTTGGGAAATAAACCTTAAAGTAGGCAATCCGCAAAGCCATCAAAACATAGGCTGCCGCGTGGGCCCGTGGGAACATGTACTTAATCTTCAAACCAGATTCGATATACCATTCAGGCACCCCCGCGGCTCGCATTTCGGCTTGGTACTCATCAGAGATCCCCTTACCTTTACGTACCTTTTCCATGATTTGGAATGATGATTCTGGGTTAACGCCCCAGTTAATTAAGTCGGTCATGATTTTGTCACGGGTTCCAATAACTGTGGCGATTGTGGCCTTCCCTTGTTGAATCAATTCATCTGCATTGCCACGCCACACATCAGTTCCGTGGGAAAGTCCTGAAATTTGCAGTAATTCCGAATAGTTTGTGGGATTAGTTTCTTGGAGCATGCCGCGTACGAAATTCGTACCAAATTCTGGTACGCCCAACGTTCCCGTCTTGGAATAAATCTGGTCAGCTGTGACACCCAGGGCATCTGGGCTTTGGAACAGGCTCATCACCCCTTGATCATTCATTGGAATCGTTTGTGGATCAATCCCCGACATATCTTGAAGGGCACGAATCATTGTGGGATCATCATGCCCTAGAATATCCATTTTCAAGATATTGTCGTGAATTGAGTGGAAATCAAAGTGGGTTGTTTTCCATGTCGCATTGACATCATCAGCCGGGAATTGAATCGGCGTGAAATCATAAATCTCCATGTCATCTGGCACAATCAAAATGCCGGCCGGATGTTGGCCAGTTGTCCGCTTAACCCCAGTTGCGCCTTGCGCTAAACGTTCCACTTCGGCACCACGAAGTTCGAGTTCATTATCCCGTTCATAGGCTTTGACATATCCAAAGGCCGTTTTATCAGCGACCGTTGCAATCGTCCCCGCCCTAAAGACGTTGTTCTCACCAAACAATGATTTCATGTAATTGTGGGCAAAGGGTTGATAATCACCTGAGAAATTCAAATCAATATCGGGGACTTTATTACCCTTGAAGCCCAAGAAAGTTTCAAAGGGAATGTTGTGCCCATCACCGACTAAATTCGTACCGTCAATTGGTGAATTCTTTTGTGGAATATCATAGCCAGATTCGTATTCACGCGGGTCAACGAATTCAACATAATCCCCTTTGACACTGCGATAATGCGGTGGCAAAGCGTTGACTTCGGTGATCCCAGCCAATAACGCAGCCAATGAAGAACCAACCGAACCACGCGAACCAACCAAGTACCCATCTTTATTTGACTTGGCCACCAAACGTTGCGCGACCAGATAAATAACTGAGAACCCGTTGTTAATGATTGAATTCAATTCTCGTTCAATCCGAGCTTCGATTTGCAGTGGTAAGGGCTTACCGTATAACTTGTACGCCGTCTCATACGTGCGATCATGCATTTCTTGATTCGCAGTTGGCATGTTAGGCGGATAATTCCCCGCTTTGATGGCGACAACATCCTCAATCATGTCGGCAACCACATTCGTATTGTGCACCACGACATCAAAAGCCGTTTGTTCACCCAAAAAGGCAAACTCAGTCAGTAATTCTTGTGTCGTTCGTAAGTGGAGCTCAGGCAGCTGATAACGGTTTAAGGGATTTGCGCCCCCTTGCGAATTAATCAGAATCTTGCGATAGATTGCATCTTCGGGGTTGAGATAATGCACATCCCCAGTGACCACAACCGGCTTGTTGAGTTCAGCCCCGATTTCCACGGCTTGTTGGATTAAATCACGCAACCGTGCTTCATCACGAATCATTTCCCGTTCGATTTCAACGGAATAGGCCTCTAAAGGTTGGATTTCAATAAAGTCGTAATAAGCCGCCTTGTCTTTAGCAAACGCCTTGCCTTTACGCTCCAATCCTTCCCAGAATTCACTACCGGTATCGCCCGTACCAATCAACAAGCCTTCACGATACTTATTCAAGAGTGAACGTGGCACCCTTGGTTGACGTGATAGGTATTCAGTATTGGATGCAGAAATCAATTTATAGAGATTTTTAACCCCCACTTGTTCTTTAACCAAGACCGTTGCCTTCTTGGGCCGTTCATGTTTCCAAGAATCATTATCCGTAATGTGTTCATTTAATTGTGCTGCGGTTTGAATAGCATAGCGTTCCTTGGCATCTGAAAGCATCTTAAAATTAACGTGCCCAGTTGCCGTGGCATCATAAATGGCATTGTGCGCTTGGTCCAACGGTACCCCCAGGCGCTTGGCCAGAGTACTCAATGTGAAGCGACGCATATCTGGATATAAGAAATGCGCGAGATTTAAGGTGTCAATCACCACATTATCAATCGGTGCGATGTCATTGCGCACAAAGGCGTTATTGACCATTGGCACATCAAAATCAATGACGTTGTGGCCGACCAAGATAGCATCCCCAGCCCACTTTTTAAAGTCACTAAAGACGGCTTTTTCAGAGCGTGACCCTTGCAACATATCGTCCGTAATATGCGTAATTTCAATAATTTTAGGACTCAGTGGTTCACCAGGATTGAGATATTCATCGAACTCGTCAATCACCATGCCACGTTCCATCTTCACCGCTGACAATTGAATCACTTTGTCATAGGCCGGTGACAGTCCCGTGGTTTCCACGTCAAAGACCACGTATTGAGCGGTTGCTAAATCAATATCCGTCGTATTTAAGGCGATTGCCTGGCCATCTTCGACTAAATTAATTTCAACCCCATAAATCATTTTGAACGGTTGCACGTGTTCGGCCACGTACGCTTTGATGCCGGCTTCATCATTTTCAGCAATTCCACTAGCAATGGCCGCCTTGGTTGCTGCGGCTTGCCGATCTTTATTAATTCCCTTGGCAGTCGAGGCGGCTTCAGGGAAACTTTGCGCCCCGGCGGTGTCCGTCAAGGCCAATCCATTCATCCCCCAACGTGCGGCAGTCTTGATGTAATCGCCAATTGAATTGGTGGCATCCATCGTCGACATAATCGAATGCACATGCAAATCTAAGCGCCGTTCTGCACCCTGATATTGATCGGTCCGTTGACTGTGCTTGATAATATCGATATCACGCACCATCATGGTCAAATCATGCATAAAGGTATCTTCTTTGATTGGCCCCCGCGCACGCACCCAAGCACCATCTTTTAGATCATTTAAAAATTCGAGTTCCTCTTCATTGCGAATAAACTTCTTCAAAATAAATGACGAGGTGTAATCCGACATTTTAATTGTGGCCAATTTCATGTCATTTTTTAATTCTTTTACTTCTGAACCAAAAACAAACCCCTCAAAAGTGACCGAGTGTTCTTCCATGGTGACATTAATCATTTTGGTAATCTCAGTCGTGGCATTGATGGGCTTCCCCATTTGCGTATCTGACACCGTCACTTTGGCCGTTTTCATTTCATGGGCTTCACGGGCTTTGGCTTGCGATTGAATTTGGGCCGCCACATTTTCGGCAAATTGGCGTTCTTGTGCCGCTTGTTGTTCACGCATTTGCGCCATTGAAGCTTCCGCAAGTTGGGCGTCAACGACAATCTCAATCGGCAACTTATTGTTGACCCCCAATTGCGTGTAAGTTCGTTGAATGATTGCTAAGCCAGATTTTTCAGCGTAGTTTTTCCACATCTCAGCATCAAACGATAATTGGATTTTATCGCCAACTAAAACTGGTTGCGTATTAGCAAATGCATTATTGAAAGCGCCGGGTTCTTGTTGATGCTGTTGTAAAACCCATGGCCAGTATGTCAAAATTTGGGTCAAATCCGGTTGCGTTTGCAAATTCAATTGCAAAGTCGGCTCTGCAATCGTCGCAAATTTCATCTGCATGCGTTGCACAAACAACGCCAAATCATGGACGTCTGGCAGCGTTGATACAGCGATGTTGAATTGCCAAACGTTTGATTTTTCGTGGACAACCAGCTTGGTCAGGGCCGCTTGCATAAAGCTTGCTGGCACATCATTAATTTCAAGTTGTTGCAATAAAACTTGAAACTGTTCTTGCGGTGAAATTGCCATGGTGGTTTTCCTTCCAGTTCTTTAAGTAATTTCTTTATTATACCGGTTTGAGTTTACGTTTACGTTTCGATTTTTAATTTACACAAATTAAAAACCGGAAAGCCTGTCACTCTCCGGTTTAAGATTAATTTGTTTCTTCGATTACATCAGGGTGTAACAAAATTTGTAAAGTATTAACCAATTCTTCAGTACGCACTTCGATGGCTTCATCAGCATGGCGCATCTTCACTTCAACGATGCCTTCACCAGCTTTTTTACCAACCGTCACGCGAACTGGCAAGCCAATCAAATCAGAATCAGCAAACTTAACCCCTGGGCGTTCATTTCGATCATCAATCAAAACTTCGTAACCCGCCGCCGTCAATTCAGTATTCAACTTGTCCGTCAAGGCGCCTTGGAGTTCGTCGCTATACTTAATCGGTACCAAATGAATATCCCATGGGGCAACATTAATTGGCCAAGCGAGGCCATTTTCATCAGCATTTTGTTCAGCAATCGCACTCAACAAACGTGAAACACCAATGCCATATGAACCCATAATCACGTCAACTTGACGTCCATTATCATCCAAAACTTGGGCCCCCATCGCCTTTGAATAGCGCGTACCAAGTTTAAAGATGTGGCCAATTTCGATCCCCTTAGTAAACACCAGCTTACCAACGCCATCAATTGCCAAATCACCTTCACGAGATGTCCGAATATCAGCAACTTCATCAATTCTAAAATCACGCTCGACATTGGCATTCAAATAGTGGAAACCAGCTTCGTTACCACCAACCGTTACATTGACCATATCTGTGACCCATTCGTCAGCGATGATTTTAATATCTTCACTCACACCAACTGGGCCAATTGAACCAAATGGAGCACCCAAAATCGTTTGGGCTTCATCAACTGTCGCCATCCGCAAATCCGTGGCTTGCAAATGATGTTGAACTTTGACTTCGTTGACTTCATAATCACCACGAATCAACAACAAAACTGGTTGTTCATCAGCAATCATCAACAAGCTCTTCACCAATTGATCAGGTTGCGTTTCCAAATAGGCAGACAATTCTTCAATCGTCCCGACTTCTGGTGTCGCAATCTTTTCTAAGGCTTGTAATTCAACATGTGACTTGTTTGGCACATACAAATCTTTGGCCATTTCCAAGTTAGCAGCATACTCAGATGAATCTGAATACGCAATGATATCTTCCCCAGCCTCAGCAGGTGCCGAGAATTCCTTGGAATCAGAACCACCCATGGCCCCAGCATCTCCAACGATGACCCGGTAATCTAAGCCAATCCGATCAAAGATGTTGATGTATGCTTGCTCCATATTGCGGTAAGCTTCGTCCAAACCAGCTTGATCCATTGAAAATGAATAGGCATCCTTCATCAAGAATTCACGGCCACGCAACAAGCCAAACCGTGGCCGCTTTTCATCACGCAGCTTAGTTTGGATTTGATAAACCGTCAATGGCAAGCGCTTATATGACTTGATATCATCACGAATCAAGGCCGTCATGGTTTCCTCATGCGTAGGGCCTAAAATCATGGCGCGATCATGGCGATTCTTTAACTTGAATAATTCAGGACCATATGTATCTAAACGGCCTGATTCTTCCCACAATTCAGCTGGCAAAAGAATTGGTGTCATCATTTCAACGGCATCAATTTTTTCCATCTCTTCGCGGATGATTTGATTAATTTTATTCAACACACGTTGGGCTAATGGCAAGTATGCATAAACTCCAGCGGATAGTTGCCGGAGATAACCACCCCGCAACATTAATTGATGCGAAATCACTTCAGCATCGGCTGGGGCTTCTCGCAATGTTGGAATGAGCACTTTAGACTGTTTCATATTGTTCCTCTTCCTTATCTGTTTCAGAAATACTTCTAACAGTTTATCACATCTTTGTGGTTGCATAGGTTACCACAATTTAACAAGACCGCTGAATACAGCATTTATGCAAACAAAAAACCCACCAATTTAGGCGGGTAATTTAGCTTATTTAATAAAATAACGCACAATATCATTTCCAGTGACGGCCACCATTAGAATTACTAATAAGATCGCCCCCGCAATTGTGACACCTGTTTCCACCTTATCAGGGATCGGCCGGCGAATAATTGCTTCAATCAAATTCAAAACTAATTTTCCACCATCCAACGCAGGAATTGGGAATAAATTCAACAAGCCCAAATTCACTGATAACCAGGCCATGAAACTCAACAACGCCAAGAAGCCATACGTGCTAACCGTTGAAGTGGTCTTGTAGATCGACACCGGTCCACCTAATTGGTTTAGCGATGGGGCTGAAATCAAGTTTTTAATCGCCGTAAAGATTTGGGTAAAGGCTTGCGTACTAGTATTAATCCCATACTGCAAACGTGCCCCAATTGATTTAGTCAACTGCGCTGTAATCCCAATTTGACCAATTTTTTGACCTTGGTTCTTCAGAGTTTTAATTTTAACGCTGACAACCTTAGTCACGTTTTTGCGTGTATACGTGATTTTAACTTGCTTACCTGGCTTGGTTTGAATAACGTTTTGCATCCCTTGCCAAGAAGAAATTTTGACATCGTTAATTTTAGTAATGGTATCCCCTGAACGTAACCCAGCTTGATATGCCGGCATGTTCTTTTGCGCTTGATCAATTGTCGTTGTAGTGACACCTGGAATTGCAAACGCCAACCCGACAAACAAGACAACTGCCAATACAAAGTTCATAAAGGGACCAGCAAAATTAATTGCTGCTCGTTGCCATAACTTAGCTGATTCAAGATGGGTATCGCGGGGTGCAATCAGCAATTCAGTCCCATCAGACTCGATAATCGTGGCATCATGGTCAACTTTAAACGTGACCAATTCTTCATCATTACCGCCCAAGTAACCTTCAATCGTCAAAGCGTCAACCAAATCAACCGCATTGATGGTTAACGTCTGGCCACCCACTAATTCAGTGGTTTCTGACAAATTAATGCGCGTGACTTCTTGCACATCGTTTAACACGATCACAGCTGTCATCCCCGGCCGAATAGGACTATCTTCCATTTCCGCGCGGCCAGCCATCCGTACATACCCACCAACGGGCAGAACACGAATTGTATAGGTGGTTCCATTACGACGGGTTTGGAACAATTTAGGCCCCATCCCAATCGCAAATTCACGCACTCGGACGCCTGATTTTTTCGCGACGTAAAAATGGCCAAATTCATGGACAACCACGACCACTCCGAAGACGAAAATAAATGCAATAATGCCAACTATATTCATATTGTCGGCTCCTTTCTAAAATCAGACGTTGTTAAATGCTTAGCGTAACCCACCTAACAAGAAGAAGACAGGTAACACAATCAACAATGAGTCAAACCGATCCAAAATTCCACCATGTCCTGGCAAGATGGTGCCGGAATCTTTGACTTTGTAATACCGCTTCAAACCAGATTCAATCAAATCACCAAATTGCCCAGCGACTGAAAGCACGATTGACATCACCAACATGATGCCCCAGTTATAGTGTTGTGGGAAGAAATACGTGTAAACAGCCGCCACCAAGACAGCGACAACCGTGCCACCAATTGAACCTTCCCAAGTTTTATTGGGACTTAATTTAGGTGCGAGCTTGTGCTTTCCGAACTTACGGCCAATCATGTAAGCCCCTGAATCAGTGATCCAGACAATTAACAACACATAAAACAACGTATCTAAGCCGGCCATACGGGCTTCAACCAAGTAATGAAAGCCAATTCCGACGTAAAAAATTGCTAACGTAAAGACGCCAGCATCTTCAAACGTGAATTGCTTGCCTGAAATAACTGTGTGCAAAAGCATCAACAAGACAAAGATGTACAACAGGGAAGTTGCATGTAAATCAATTGGCAACTGCTCAGCAATACTCTTCCAAATTCCATTGGGCAAAGTCATCAGCATGGCGCCAAACATCGAAATGATGGCTTCAAATGACACCAATAACCGTTTGCGCATCATCGCAACTTCACTCAATGCAATCGCAGCTAACAAAGCGGCCAGGATTTGAAGGACCCAGCCACCGTAGACGATGGTGGGAATAAAGACAATTAAGGCCACAATGGCGGTAATAACCCGAGTTTTCATGATTAATAGTTCCTATTCTTTATCACTTTTATTTTCTGCAATGCCACCAAACCGGCGATGGCGCGATTGATAGACACTAATGGCCTGTTCAAAAGTGGCCGTGGTCATTTCAGGCCAGTGCTCATCCACAAAGACAAATTCACTATAGGCTAGTTGCCAAAGTAAAAAATTAGAAATGCGTTGTTCGCCGCTAGTTCTAATCAACAACTCAGGATCAGCATACTCACCCAAAGGCGCAGTCATTAAACTGGCGTCAATGGTGGTTTCGTCAATTGCTGTCAGCACCAACGTCCCATCAGCAACTTGCTTGGCAATTGCTTGGATGCCTGACACGATTTCGGCCCGCCCACCATAATTTAGCGCGAAATTCAAAATCATCCCCGTATTGTTGGCGGTTTGATCAATCGCGGCTTGCACGGCCCGTTGAGTATCCGCAGGGAGTTGATCGACATACCCCATCACTTCAACGCGAATATTGTTTTCAATTAGTTCAGGCACAAAGGTGTCAAAAAAACGGCCTGGCAATTTCATTAAAAAGCTGACTTCATTATCGGGCCGTTTCCAATTTTCAGTTGAAAACGCATAAAGCGTCAAAACCTTGACCCCTAAATCACTCGCCGATTTAGTAATCGTTTTGACAACTTCCATCCCCCGCTGGTGTCCAGCCACGCGTGGTAAATTCTTTTGTTTTGCCCAACGGCCGTTCCCATCCATAATAATTGCGATGTGGTTAGGGATATTATCCTTGTCTAACAGTTGTTGCGCAGGTGCTAGCGATGGTTGTTTTTTTCTAAAGAACACAGGGGCACCTCCGTATAATTATAGCTTTTTGTATTAGCCAATTTTGATATTTTAAATAATTTTTATAGCCACGCTCAGTCTAGGATATTGTACCAGTTTAAGCGCAGTGATAAAAGCCACAATCACGTTTTGGTCAACTAAGTTTGGCATCATAAGCGCCGGCTAAAATTGCTTCAATCGTATCCAAGACACCATTATGGTTATTATCATTGAGCGCGATATTATCGACGCGCAGTTTCATGAAATCCTCGGCGTTGGGCATCACAAAGGGCAACCCCACATAATGGAGCATTTCCAAGTCATTCCCGTTATCGCCAAAGGCCGCCATTTGATTTGGTTCAATCTGCCACAACCGGCTCAATTCACGCAAGCCCCGAGCCTTGTCAGTCCCCTTTGACAAAATATCAACTGAGCCAAAGCCAGAACCCGTCGCATGCATCTCAGTGCCAAAAATATCACGGAGCTGGCGCACTTTGTCTTTGATGTCTTCGTGGGGTGGCCAAACTAATGACAACCGGAAAATTTGGTCATCAATATCCATAAATTTTTCAACTTGAAAAACTTCCGGATAAAATTCTTCTACAGCCGCTATAATGTCTGGCGTCGCATGATTAGATACGTATGCCCCTTTATGGCCTGACAAGACAATAAGATTTTCCATATGCGCTTGGGTTTGCGTATTCCAATCCAAAACCTGCTTGATTTGTGCCTTGGCTAACGGCGCCTCGCCCAAAATTTCAGCTTTATGCGTCACTAAAGCCCCATTGTCAGAAACATAGGTTAACCGATCGGGATTAACCGGGCCAAAGTATGAACGCAATTGTTTTAATTGATTACCACTGGCAGCGACCATTTTTACGCCCCGGGCTTCCATTTGATCCAATAAATCTTCGAAGCGCCCATAATCAAACGTCTTATCATCGCGCAATAATGTCCCGTCCATATCGGTTGCAATTAATTTAATCGTCATTACGATTCCACTTCTCCTTTTTGTTAAAAATAATATATTTACTCAAGGCATAGTTGGTCAAAATCACAAACACGTTTTGAATAATATTCCAGATGACATCGTTTTGGTGGAGTAAAGAAACTCCAATCCACATAATCCCCGCCCCTAAAACACCAGTGAGTAACCGAGCAATGTAAAATTGCACGACTTCACGCGTTTTTTCGACAAAACCGCTTGCCTGGGAATGAAACACCCACACACGATTAGTTAGGTAAGCAAATAAGACTGCCCAAAACCAAGCCGTCCAATATGACACTTGATACGGCATGTGCAGCATATGCATCACGCCATAGACAATAATATTGACGATTGTCGTTGAGACCCCAAAAATCAGGTATAAAATTTGTGATTGATACTTCTTAAAAAGCGTTTGCATAGTTTGCATTAGTTAACTCATTTCATAAAAAATTCTTCTATTATTATATCAAATCAACGCAAGAAGCGATTAGTTTGTTAGAATACTTAATAAATCAGTGTACCTTTGCTGAGCCATTTTGTACAGAAAGGGGCGGTCAGATGGACGAACGCCATTACCAACAGCCACGACCAGTACCAACAAAATCCACACCAACCAAGTTTAATCTCAAACAGTACCTTAAATCAATCCCGTGGTTTTCAGCCTTCTTTAGTGTCCTAGCTCAATTAGGGATTTGGTGGATTTATCCAGCTATTTATTCAAAACAACTCAGCAGTGGACAATGGCAAAATAACCCACTCTTAATCACGTATTCAGCCTTTCTAGCCTTAACCATTTTCTTGGTCTTTCATCGGCGTTTCAAGGGTCTCGTCAATTACCTATTTTTGTTAATCCCCTTTATTTTGCTGTACTTTTTATATAAAGAAATGACCTTCCAACAAGTCTTCTTATTAACCTTGTTGCCAATTGCTTTGGTATTAATCCACTTGAGCTGGCTTAATTTACAAAACGTGTTAGGTTTAATTTTGTTTTCCGGGCTCGCTACGATGTCTTTGCCGGTGGTCATTTTCTACCAACAAAACACTTACTTAACGCAACCCTTCCTCATCAGTTTAATCCCATTACTGTTGAGCTATTTATTCTTCATGAGCGTCATCTTTGTCCCAAATGGCAAATACAAACGCCTCACTTCACTAGCGTTTGGGGTGATGTTGTTGTTAAACGTCTTAACGTTGCCATGGAATCTCTGGACCATCATCGCTGTAATCGTTTTGCTGTTTACCTGGATGGTTTTGGTCAATTTAGATTTGAAAAACCGCTTTCGCATGCCATTCTTTTCAGTGCTGCAAGCCGTTGTCGTCCTATTGATCTTTTTACAACAAACTTAATCGCTTACTAAAAAGGCTGAGTAATATTCCCCAGCCTTTTTGTTAACGCACTAATTTAAATGAATGCCATGGCTTGATCAAAGGCAGTAATGGTAAGTCAGCAGTGATGACGTGCCCCACAACATTATGTTGCCCGTTGTTTGGCCGTGTCTTCAAAGCAACTTGTAATTCACCTTTATATTGCCCAGCCGTATCATTGCCGATCGTGATATCACCCGCTTGAATAGTCTGTACATCATGTGGTGGAAACGCTTCTGCCTTGAACTTAACACGCGTCTGACTTGAGCGCATCATATACCCAGAATAATCACCGCGATACAAATGCATCTCGTCATACACAATTTGGGCTTCAATGGCTGATGTTTGGTCTGCAAGTTCCACCGTTAAACCAGTGACGGGTTCGTAAAATGCAGCAGCAACGGCTTTCAAATCAGCCTCGCTAACTTGCGAACTCGCAATCAAAATATCATCAATTACGCCAACCGCTTTTAGATAACGCACTTGTGACGCGATCGGCATGGTCCGTTGAATCTCAGTCGTCACCATTAAATCAGAATTTGGCCACGGTCCAATCTGACCAGACGGCGTATCAACAAACGCGGCAGTTGGCAAATTCAACGCCTTATACTGAGCAGCGGCCGCCACCATGTAATCTGCATCCAAACCGGTATACAGTTGCGGATAGAAGTTATGCGAACCAATTAACTGCTGTTGATTAGGGCCAAAGTCGGTCACCATTTCAATATAGTGTTGGCCACGTGAAATATTCAATTCAATTTTTAAGCCTAATTGATTATGCGTCATCCGCGCTTCTTCAAGCCCCGTGAAGCCTTCATCAAGTCGAATTGCTGAGGCACCAAGCTGCTTGAACAATGATAAATCTTCATACGCAATATTAAGGGTTTTAAATAGCGCTGGGTTGATGTCGATTGTCGTCGCCATCCCCAGGCTATTTCCATATTCAATAATCGTTTTAAAGAGTTCCAAAGTTTTGGCAGGCTGTTCGGCCACTTCTAACATCGAAGTAAAGATGCGCGTGTAGCCTAACCCAGCGGCCAAATCCAAATAGTCTTGCATCGCTTGGATGGAAGTTTTGGATGGATAAATTGATACGCCTAATGTGCCCATATTGTTCACCCTTTATTGTTCGTTTGCTTCGATGGCTAATTCGTCTTTGTCGATAATGCGCATAAATGGCAAATACAACAAAGTGTCAATGACCAACAAAACAATTTGCAAGACGGCCCCAGAAACGTGTGACCCAGTGGCCAAGAACCCAGATAGGATCGGTGGCATTGTCCATGGAATCACGATTCCAACCGTCGCGTGCACCAACCCGCTCGCCATCGTCAAATAGGCAATAATGGCGTTGACAACTGGCACAAAGACAAATGGAATGACCAATTTAACGTTCAAAACAACTGGCACCCCAAACATGGTTGGCTCATTAATATTGAACAAGCCAGGTGGGGTAATCAACATTTTCAAAGTCTTATAGCGTTGTGATTTTGCCGTCAAAATCATCGCCACAACCAACCCGATCGTCGCACCACCACCACCAAGATACACGAACATATCCATAAATGGTTGTGTCACGATATGGGGCATCACGGCATGTACGTCGCCTTCATAGACCTTCAAATTTTCAGCCATCAAGCCCAACCAAATTGGTGACATGATCGCCCCAGTGATATTCCCACCGTGAATTCCAACGAACCAGAACAATGAAGTAATCATCGACACAATGATGGCCCCAGCAAGTGACCCACCAAAGGCAGACAATGGTTGTCCCAACAAGACTTGCAAAACTTGGTGAATATTATCAAATGGGGTTAACTTCAACCCGGCAAAGACCAAGCCCCAAAAAACAATAATCACAGCGCCAGGAATCAATGCCGCAAACGATGAAGCAACTGCAGGTGGAACTCCGTCTGGCATCTTAATTTGAATCTTATGACTCACAAACCAAGCAAAGATTTTAGTGCTGATCAATGAAATCAGGATGGCCGCAAACAACCCAGCCGCTCCTAAGTAAGCAAACGAAATCCCCGTGCCATCTTTAGCAATCAAATCGGGGGTCACTAAGAAAAATGACGCCAATGAGATGGCCCCTGATGAGAGCCCATCGACTTTCAATTCATTGGCATATCGATATGAAATCCCAATCACTGAAACCAAGCCCACAAGGCCAAAGCTGGCATTAACAATCTTAACTAACCAGTCAAAAATCCCGTTTCCAATTAGCCATTCTTTTAAGGGTGCAATCGAAAATCCATTAGCCAACAACATCGCTGCTGAACCAACGATAATCAAAGGCATTGCCAAAGCGATCCCATCACGCACGGCGGTCAATGGCCGGTTTGCGGCTAACTTTGCGCCAATCGGTGACAGATAGCGCTCCAAAAATGTCGTTATCTTCTGCATAGTACTTCTCCTTTTATGCTTAGTGAATTAATTATAACTAAATCCAGCCGTTATCAGCCAAAAAATAGGATAATCAATTCGTTTGGTATAGACCAATAATACCAAAAAATTGCAAGCGTGTACACTAAAATCCTTTCAATTTATTAGTTAAATTAAAAAAGAGCCCCCATAGGACTCTTTTTTAAATTATTAGTCTTGTTCGAGCTTGAGGACCGCCACATGGCTCAAATTACGATAGTTGTTATTGTAATCCATCCCGTAGCCGACCAAGAATTCATCCGGCACTTGGGCCCCGGTGAAATCAATTTGAATGTCATCAGGTCCAACGGTTGTGCGCTTGTCAGTTGCGACCGCCAGCAAAACGCGCTTGGCCCCCCGCTTGATAAACTCTTGTTTGATAAATGAAAGTGTCAACCCAGTGTCCACTACTTCATCTAAGACCACCACCGTTTTATTGGTGATGTCGATTTTCAAATCACGTTCGATGGTCACGACCCCTGTCGAACTAGCACCTGAATATGAAGATACATCAATATAGTCTAATTCTACATTCCGATTCATCGCACGCATCAAATCGGCCATCCAGATGTAAGCACCCTTCATGATGCCCACAAAAACGGTGTCGTCATCACTGGTTGCGGCATTAATCTCAGCAGCCACGCGTTGGACCATGTCAGTAATCTGATCTTCAGTCAGGACAACGCGCTCTAAGCTCATTTTTTCCATTAATTTACTCGCTTATTTTTTTGAACCTTCTGCGTCAGCCCAGATATCAAACAACACATTCGTTTGTTCATTTGATGGTCCAACTGCAAAAGTATACAATGGTACGCCAACTAATTCTTCAACCCGCTTCAAGTAAGCTTGGGCGTTAGCTGGCAATTCTTCACGTGACTTAGCACCGCGAATGTCTTCAGGCCAACCTGGCAATTCTTCATAAACCGGTACGGCACGGCGCACGTCACCCAATGAAGCAGGGTAACTCGTCAATTGCTTTCCTTCAATTTCATAAGCCACGGCAATCTTGATTGTTTCCAACCCAGACAACACGTCCAATGAATTCAAAGAAATGTGTGTGAAGCCACCCACCCGCGCAGCATGGCGCATCACAACGGTATCCAACCAACCAATCCGACGGGGCCGGCCAGTGACCACCCCATATTCATGGGCGACATCGCGAATATAATCACCAATTTCATCAAACAATTCAGTGGGGAAAGGTCCATCACCAACTCGTGAAGTATATGCCTTCATAACCCCAACAATGCGGTCAATCTTAGTCGGTCCAACGCCTGCTCCAATAGTTGCCCCACCACCAACTGGTGAAGAAGACGTCACATATGGGTAAGTTCCATGATCGATATCAAGCATGGCCCCTTGCGCACCTTCAAACAACACGCGCTTGTTGTCATCCAAGTATTCATTAGCCAAGACGGCTGTATCAGTCACATACGGTGCCAACTTTTGGCCATATGCATAGAATTCTTCAACTAATGGATCAACTTCCAAAGCTTCATGATTATAAATCTTTTCAAGCAATTCATTCTTATCAGCCAAAACGGTTGTCAAACGTTCGCGCAAGATTTCCTTATCAAGCAAATCAATGACGCGAATCCCCGTTCGCGCAGCTTTGTCCATGTAGGCAGGGCCGATTCCACGCCCAGTCGTCCCAATCTTGCCGTCACCTTTTTTGGCGTCCGCTAGTTTATCAATTAAAATGTGGTATGGGAAAATCACATGCGCACGATCTGAAATGCGCAAGTTATCAGTAGTAACACCCTTAATTTGAATTGATTCCAATTCTTCTAACAAGGCTTTGGGATTCACAACTGACCCATTCCCAATCAAAGCCAGCTTCTTAGGATCAAAAATTCCAGATGGGATTGATGATAATTCAAACTTCACTCCATCAACATAGATAGTGTGTCCGGCGTTGTTACCACCTTGATAACGAACAACCATATCTGCGTTTTGTGCGATGAAATTGGTAATTTTACCTTTTCCTTCATCACCCCATTGACTACCTACAACAACGATTCCTGCCATGACGGCCTCCTCAGCTCTATGCTAAATACCACGTAATTTTTGTTAAGCCAGTTGCGCCAAGTTACCCTGCCAAACTGAATTAACCAACCAAACTAGTTTAGCAAGATTTTAGAAGAATTTCAAGGTGAAATGTAAGTTGTAATTGGATTTTTCGGTAACATTTTTTAACAAATCAGCAATAATGTTCGGATTTTATAGTTGACTTACCTTTTATCAGGCTATAAAATGTATCAAGTCATAACATTTCATATTATATTTATTTGAGGAGTCCAACATGTCTAACATTGCTCGTTATTTTCAATTTGAAGAGCTCAAAACGACGCACCGCCGCGAATTCATCGCAGGGTTAACGACGTTCGTCTCGATGGCTTACATCTTGTTCGTCAATCCTAGTGTCTTAGGTGCCGCTGGGATGGATCAAGGGGCTGTCTTTACAGCCACTGGGATTGCCGCTGGAGTTGCAACGATTTTCATGGGCTTGGTGGCCCGCTATCCAATCGCGATTGCTCCTGGTTTGGGGGTCAATGCATTCTTCGCCTATTCAGTTGTTATCGGTATGAAGGTACCATGGCAAACTGCGATGGCCGGTGTCTTGGTAGCTGCCTTAATTTTCTTGGTTTTGACGTTCTTTAAAGTTCGTGAAAAGATTATTAATTTAATCCCCCAAGATTTGAAAGTAGCAATCGCCGCTGGAATCGGTTTGTTCATCGCCTTCATTGGTTTGCATGATGCCGGGCTGATTGTTGCTAACAAAGACACGATGGTTTCACTTGGGAACTTGACTTCAAGCACTTCATTATTATCAATTTTTGGCATTATTGTAACTTTCGTCTTGATTGCGCGTCGTACGCCAGCCGCTATCTTTATTGGGATGGTTTTGACTGCTTTGGTTGGTATCGCCACTGGTTTGATTGACTTGCCAAAGACGATTATCTCAGCCGCCCCTTCATTGGCACCTACATTTGGTGAATCAATCAAGCACATCGGTGACATCAACACCTTCCAACTTTGGACGGTGGTTTTGACCTTCTTGATTGTCACATTCTTTGACACGGCCGGAACCATGATTGGTTTGGCAACACAAGCCGGCTTCATGAAAAACGGTGAAATGCCCCGTGCTGGTCGTGCTTTGATGGCTGACGCGGTGGGAATGACGGTTGGTGCCGTGATCGGAACTTCACCTACTTCAGCTTATGTTGAATCATCAGCTGGAATTGCGGTTGGTGGTCGTTCAGGTATGACTTCGGTTTGGACTGGTGGCTTCTTCTTCTTGGCTTTGTTGTTCTCACCACTTTTGTCAGTGGTCACTTCCCAAGTAACGGCCCCAGCTTTGGTTGTGGTTGGGGTCTTGATGGCTGAGAATTTGCGTAATATCCACTGGGATGATTTCGCGATTGCTGCGCCGGCTTTCTTGATCGTTTTGGGGATGCCGTTGACGTATTCGATTTCTGATGGAATTGCTTTGGGATTCATCTTGTATCCAATTACGATGATTGCTACTAAGCGTGGGAAGACTGTGCATCCGATGATGTATGCTTTGGCGGTTATCTTCTTGGTTTACCTGTTCTTAATTGCGCATGGTGCTTAATTAAATTTCATATCTTAGCCACTGACACTCGTGTTGGTGGTTTTTTTGTCCCTTTCAGGGACAAGGGATTTTGATTTGGTGGTGGAGATGGATCCGCATTGCTGGCATAGAGGTGGGCGACAGAGTCCCACTAGTCTAAGGGACTAGGCTCCGCGCACGCGCGAAACCAACTCCCTAAGACCGCGTTGGTGCTCCTACCTCGCTTATTCCACCACTATGCTAGCAATGCTCCGCCATCTCCACCACCAAACCAAAATCCCAGCTTCCAGTCGCTCTAGCTCCTTACAGCTCTAAAACTTCTGCCGTAGATTTCTACCACCGATAATAAAGCTGATATCCAATTTTTGTTACCTAATGTTTAATGTGGTCATAAATTTTTTGTTTCTCGGGCCTAATAAATAAAAAACACAGGAGATTATCTACCTCAAGAAATTTAAGGGAACCAATCCCAAAATTAAATTAAGAAGTAGGACAGCTGAAGTTACGGAACCGGAAGGAGCTAAAGCGACTGGAGGTTGGGATTTTGGTTGGTGGGTAAAGGGGCGGAGCATTGCTGTTGTTGTAGTGGGTCAAGCGAGGTAGCGAAACAATTAAGACCCATTTTTTGGCCCACGCTCTTGGGCCGAAAAATTCTGGTCGTATTGATTCGTGTCGCCCACTTCAACATCAGCAATGCGGAGCCCCTTTACCCACCAACCAAAATCCCTTGGCCCAAAGGGACAACAAAAAACCGCCAAACCCCAAAGAGGAATGACGATCAAAATACTAGCTGTTTAGTTTAACCTCATCAGCCCGATACTGATTACGAATCCGCTCAGTAGCCCCAGGCTCAACCTTATCAATCGCCGCCCCCAACAAATTAACAGCAGCTTGATAATCAAAGGATTGATTGTAATAATATTGTGCTTCATTAACCGCCCGCTTAACTTCAGGCGTTTCCTTATACAAAAACGCCTTCCGTGACAAACGCTCCGTCAAAGCCGCCCCCTCCAACAATTCGTTGGTTTGGGTCTCAAAATTATCCAAATCAGCACTAACAATACTTAATTGTCGTTGCACATCATCAACATTAATCCGCGCCGCTTCTAATTGTTCCTTCAAACGTCCCAATTCATCATTCACTGAATGGAAGAAATCTAGATAACTCTGTGGCACCCCCGGCAAATTACGGCGTTCAACACGCCGTGATAAGTTGCGTAACTTTTCGACAAATAACTCAACCCGGTCTTGGGATTGCTTAACAATTTTTGGTAATTGTTGTAATGCATTCCACAAATGGATTTGATCTTGTTCAAGATGCTCCAACTTCTGATTATCAGCATCTAAACTGGCGCCCAAAGTTGAATAGACAACTTCATGGGCATCAATATTGCGTTGGACACCTGATAAATGTTGATCAATTTGATGCAATTCCATTGACCACGTCCGAACTTGCTCAAGTTCATTCTTGGTGAAGACGAAATCTTGATTCAACCGGTCAACTTCAATCATCAAATCGTGATTTTGCCGGTTATTATGCCGCCAATACTCCACCAATTCACCTAATTGATTATCAACCGTTTTTTGCGCTTCGGCTTCATGTTCTAGGGTTGTATATAAACTTTCGATCGTGATTGATAGCCCGTTGATTTTGTCATCGACTTTTTTCAACGTGACCGCCTTCAACAAATCCATCCCAATCAATCGTTGCTTATCCACATCTTCTAACGCTGGTTCCACAAAATCATCTTTAAAGCGGAATCCTTGGGCCGTCATGGCGTTATAAGCCGTTTGGATTTCGCTGACTTGCGCTGGAATCTTTTCGTTCAATTCATTAAACAGACTTGGAATCCGTTCAATGCGGTTTTCTAATTGATTGGTCTCCATAGCTAGCGTTTCATAGATTTCAGCTGCTGAAACGTGATCGCCTTCTTCGGTCAAGCGCGCGAATTCAGCGAACTCTTCTTCGAGTTGGCCGAGGACTTCTTCAAGCTTTTCGAGCGCCGGTCCAAAGTTAAAACTCTGCGACAACAAAGTCTTGCGCAACTCTTTGTACTTGGCTTCGAGTTCAGTAACCGCTTTTTTGTGGTCTTTATCGAGCTGTTCTAAATCATTCAAACCTTGTTGCACGATATCGATGTTTTTGCGAGCATCATTAATCAAGGCGCGCAACTTGCGGAACTCGATGTTTGCCTTGACCAAATTCACCCCTTGTGAGAGGAATAAAACTTGTTCAGCTTGCTCTTGAATATCATCAAAACCTGACATTTCAAGCTTGCTGTACTTGGCTTCTAATGCTTGAAATTGTTGCAACGATTGCCCAGTTAGACTCATTTTGCGTCCTGCAACTAGCCGATCACGCATTGGTAAATCTTTGAGTTCTTGCCGGCGTACTAATAACTTGGCGACCCGATTTGCGGTGACGCGTTGTGAAATAAACACAATTAAATAAACTGCCGCCGCAACCGCAATTAAACCAATAACAATATGCCCTATTTGATTCATACTTTTTTATTCTGGATATGTCGTCACACACCCAAACTCCTTATTCCTAGGATTCAACTAGCATAAATGTACCATGTGTCACGCCAAGTGTTGATGGTTTTACTTGGGTTTTATAGGGATATGAAAGTCCTTAACTGTTATTTAATATTTAACCGGCTATTTTAGACCCGTCGATACCGTTTCATGCCAACAATATTGATTACCACCAAAATGATAATAAAGCCCAGCAAAGCTAATAAATCGCCCACAATATTGCCTAGGTTGGCGCCTTTTTTGATGACTTCAATCAGCGCATCCCCCGCATAATACATCGGAAAGATATGCGCGACGGCTTGCCAAATGGCGCCCATCCCCGAAATATTGAACAGCCCTGAGAAAAAAACTTGAGGAATAATCAAAATTGGGATGAATTGAATCATTTGGAATTCTGACGCAGCTAAAGTCGAAATCAGCAAGCCCAGCGTCAACGCAACAATCGCCAACAACAAATTAATCACCATCACCAACCAGAGCGCGCCCAAACTGCGCATCCCCAGCACCAAAACAGCATAGGTTACAATAACAATTGTTTGGAAGGTTGCTAATAAACCATACGCTCCGATGTAACCACCGATAATTTCGCTGCGTTTGATGGGACTCGTTAATAGTCGATTGAGGGTGCCTGTCGTGCGTTCGTGTAGCAGGGAAACACCTGAAATCAAAAAGACAAAGAAGAAAACAAAGAAGCCCACTAAAATCGGCGCCATCATTTCAAACAAGCTACCATCACTGCTGCCGTAAATATATTTTTCATGTAGCGTTAATGGTTTTGTTGGTTGAATCTTACTTTGCATTTGGGCGGGTAATTGGGCTTGTAGCTTAGCCATTGCTGCTTTAATAGTCCCCACCTGACTAGCCGTTAAGCTTTTCACCAAGTTTTGTTTTACCTGACCAGTCAGCGTTGTATCTGCATTTTGATAGGTCACTGTGAGCTTGGTCCCGTTTTGGGTTAGCACCGCGGCCAAATTGTGGGCTTTCAAATTGTGTACCGCTGATTGGCCATCGACTTTAATTACCTTCAACTTATCAGAACTTCGCAATTGCTTGACCAAGCTCGAATCGACATTGTGCACACCTAAACGTGCATCGACTGTCATATCCGTCCGGAAGATAAAGAACAACAAGGTCAAGATTAGTAACGGCGCAAAAAAGACGAGCGCAATCGTGCGTTTATCTCGACTGAGTTCTTTGAGGATGCGTTTAAAGATTGCGGTTGCGCGCATAACGTTCACCTGCCTTTATAAATACTTGTTCAATACTGTCAACGTCGTACTCGGCCTCCAACGCTTGCGGGGCAGCATTGGCAATCAAATTACCATCCCGAATCATCAAGACCCGATCCACATTTTCCACTTCGGCCATCACGTGCGTCGTGACAATGATCGTTTTGCCCGCCGTGTGTAACTTTTCTAATTCAGCCCAGATTTGCACGCGCAATTCAGGATCAATACCTACCGTGGGCTCATCTAAGATATAGAGTGGTGCGTCAGGTAATAGCGCAATTGCCAATGACAAGCGGCGTTTCATCCCACCTGAATACGCTGACACCCGTTGTTTTAAGGCGTCAGTTAGATCAACAATTTTGGTGACCGCTTGGATTTTGGCTTTTAATTCAGCCCCTGTCAGCCCCATCACACCACCAAAAAACGCCAAATTTTCATAGCCCGTCAAAGTAGTGTACAAAGCATCATTTTGGGCCATGTACCCGACTTTGCCTAGGACTTGGCGATTGGGTATTTGCGCATTTAATAACGTGACTTGGCCGCCATCTAATTTAAGCATGCCCAGGATTGCGGCAATGAGGGTCGATTTACCAGCCCCTGATGGTCCAATGAGGCCGATGAGTTCCCCCGGTTGAATCGTGATGTCGAGTTGATTTAACACGTGGTTTTGGCCAAATGTCTTATCAACTTGTTTGAGCTCAATGATAGCTGTCATAACATGCTCCTTTGATGGTGGTTATTTGTGTTTATTATGCACTTGCCAGAGCTATTGCGCAAGTGAAAACAAACGAAAAAACTTCATAGCACCCAGACGAATCTGTTCATGCCATGAAGCTCATTTTTTGAATTTACTTATGTGCGATATGCAATGTCAAGGTTGTGTCATGCGCCAATCCAGTGTCTTTTGCAAGAAAAGTTACTACCACATCTTTATTGCCAGTTACATCGACATTCTTTAAATTGAATTCCCAACGGTTAATCCCTTGTGAATCATCCAAATCAAGATGCGTTGCTGCATCAACATAGGCGCCGGAAACATTGGTGATTGCCTTGCTAGCTACAGTCTTACCAAGTGCTTTGGCGTCAGTATAGTTAGTATTTAGGCCAGCAAAGATATCACGCTCACCTTCCTTGTGGCGCACAACGAGTTGGATTGAATCGATCTTATTACCTTTGACACTAATGGTCTTAGTATCATTATTCACATCAGTCACGACCCCATCTTTAGCATCTAAAACAACTCCGCCACCAATTAAGAAATTTTGAATCGGCGTTGTGGTAGTTGCCGTAGTTACCGTGGCTGCGTGGGCTACATGTGTTAATGTAGTGGCTCCAGTCACGAGTGGGCTTAGACTAACAGCGATTGTGGCAATCGTGATTGACTTCATAAGACGTTGCAAATTCATGGGATTCATACCTCCATTTGTATGAGCGAGCGTATTTTTTAAACGTACACTTAGTACTAATTGATTGTATATCACCGCTCACACTAACTGCATAAAAGTTTCGAATTCCACACGGTTATGCATCTTTTTGGATAAAATCCATAATTTATGCAATAAAACCCAAAAATAGTTATCTATTCGAAAACGCAACAATCCCCCCAGAATTAGCAGGGATTAATTATAAAAAGCGTTGACAAAATTCGTCAGCGCCATTGTAGTACGTTATTTATTTTCAATTTGTGCCGTGTAAGCAATAATCTGCTCAACCGTATCACTTAAGAAATCAATCGTGTTGCGCAATGGTGCATCTGTTGAAACATCTGCGCCGGTAATCTTGATGGTCTCAAGCGGTGCCAAGCTACCACCTGACTTCAAAAAGTCCAACCAATTTTTAGTAGCTTCTACTGGATTAGCCTTCAAGTTAATAAAGCCTTGTGTCGAGACAACCAAGCCAGCACTATACGTATAGCTGTACAAGCCCATGTAGTAGTGGCTTTGACGCATCCAAGTCAACGCTGCGTCATCATCAATGACCACCGCATCGCCCCAGAACTTTTGCAAGACATCCTTCATGATGCCATTGAGCTTGTCGGCCCCAAAGGTTTGCCCCGCTTCAATCAAATTGTAAACCTCACGCTGGAAAGCTGCTTCCAACAAGTGGGTGATAAAATTATGGAAATACGTGTCCGTCAACCGGTGGGCCAAAGCAAAGCGCTTCGTCCGGGGATCTTCAGCTTGGTTTTCCAAATAATCCGATAACAACAACTCATTAAACGTTGATGGTGCTTCGACATAGTACGTCGACATGTCAGAATCGGTAAGCGAATTATCCATCTCGCTGAAGATAAATTGCCCAGCGTGCCCGATTTCATGAATCAACGTGTACACATCTGACAACCGACCCGTCCAGCTCATCAAGATGTATGGGTGCACGCGATAAGGGGTCGTTGCATAGCCACCACTTTCCTTACCTTTGTTGGCCGCAAAATCGACCCAGCGTTCGGTCTGATAGTTTTTGACTTGGTCCGTATACTCACTGCTCAATGGCGCCGTGGCACTCATCACTAGGTCATAGGCTTCATCAATTGAGACCGCTGGATTCAATTCAACATCCAAATCCAACTTCCAATCGGCAAAGGTCAATTGGTCCAAATGATTAACTTGCGCCACATGCTTGAGGTAGCGTTGCGCCACTGGGCCAAAGTCGTTCATGATCAAATCAATTTGGCGATCAAACATCTCATGAGTAACTTCTTGCCCATCAAGCAAATAATCAAACACGTTAGCATAACCCCGCATGTCAGCCAACGTCTTTTCCTGACGCACTTGGTTGAGATACGCTGTGGCCGCTGCGTTTTCGTGCGCCCGCAAGCCAGCCGAAAAGCTCCGGAAAGCGGCTTCACGAACCGCAGCACTTTCATGGTTTTGATAGAAATTTTCGTACATCACAAATGAATTTTGATACGTGGTACCGTCGACTTCAAAGTCATCCATCGCAAAATCACCCGCCCGCATTTGTGAATAGATATCACTTGGCGCCTGCATGATTTCTGACAGATTGGCGAGCGTCTTTTCGACATCAGCGCCGAGATAATGTTGCTTGCGTCGAGCAATTTGGCGCATTTCTTTGCTGAGGCCAGGAATTTTGGCCAACTCATCGGTGATTTCTGTTGGTGCGTTGATCACCGCATCATCAAAGAACGACAAGGCCACCGTGGTTGTCGTCGCAAATTGATTCCCCTCGGCAGCATTTTGCGCAAATGCCGCATCTGAATAATCACTTGATTGCGGAATATATGAATAAATCATAATCCGGGTAACCTTGATCATCAGGGTTTCATAAGCTTCATACGCGGCGGTAAAATCAGCTAGCGTGTCCAAGTGGCCGTTGAACTTTGCCACAAACGCTTCGACATCTTTAGTCGTGTCAGCGATGGCTTGTTCAAAGGCCGCTTGATCTGGGAAGAGGGCAGTTAAGTCCCAGGTTTCATTTTCAGGAAAAGTTGATCGAGGTTGTTGCTCAGCCATTTTATAAGTACCTTCTATCTTAAATTAATGAGTTTAATTATAGCACTATTATATTAATTAGAGGATGGTGAGTTTTGTTTGGCATGCTGTAATGGGGCAAAAAAGGCGCCAAGGTATGTAACACACCTTAACGCCAATCATTATATGCATTGGATTACTTTCCAACATATCGCCCCATAATTTTTCGCATATCATTGCCAATTGCGAGAAAATCGTTTGAAATTACCAACGCCTCAGGTTTTGCATCAAGCTTACTATTTTGATGAACCGATTCTGGATCACGATATATATTCGCAATTTCTCGTATTACCCAAATTGGGCTTTTGATTCCATCTATTAATCCAAATCCAAAAGTCTCCAATATCTTCATATAACCCCCCCAGCCCTCTGTTTCATAAGTGTAGCACAAAAGTCATAGTCATAAATTACTATATGAAATGGTTAATTTCGCAGGCAAAATAAAAGAGATAACCCCAGGCACATAGGAATGCTCAGTACAAATGTACCTACCCCATTATGGGACCCAGCATTAATCCTTCACAAGTTATCTCGATAAATTCATTATATCCTTGCTAGTTCAAATCAACAACAAAAATATTGAGCCATTAAAAATTAGATGGCCTTTTTCTGACGTTTTTACGTGACCCTTATCAGTTAGCCAATGAGCAATTCTTGGTGCGCCAAAATTCCCTCGACCACAGAGGCACGTTTGGAACGATTAAATTCCAAATCTTCAATTGCAATTAAATCGACACTTTTACCCAAGGCTGCCTCTAAATCCATCCTGAAACTTTCACGTGCAATTAGTCCGATTACATCAGAACCATCATGTTGAAACAACAAATCAACATCGCTCAGGTCTGTTGCGTGCCCTCTAGCGTATGATCCAAATAAAATAACCTTCTCCACATTGTATTTAGTAGCAACGGGCTTCACGTAATCGGTAATTTCATTAATTGTAAATACCATCCCCCCACCAGTTTTAAAAATTTCACGTTCCATCTCTTGGCGTGTCATCGGTTGGCTGGTTTGCAAAGTTTCCGTGATTAAGCGTTTTGTAGCCTCTTGAAGTTCCCGTTTTCTAACTTTGAACTGCGCAACTAAATCTTCACGTTGAACGCCACTCGCAATCAGGTCTTTTAATATTTCTTCGGAGAAATCAAAATCCGCCGGCATATTATCTTCAAGCACCTCATTATTTGTTGAAGCTTCAGGTTTTGCTGTTTGATTGTTCATCATCTCTCCCCTCATGTACTGTGCATTTCGTCCCCGAGGCTAAGTATATAATATACCAGCAACCAAGTCAGCCCGATCAGAGCAGGTTACCCCCACAAAAAAAGAAATCCTTGAACTTCAAGCCACTATTTCACACTAATTCTTTCTAACATACTGTCATAACTTTCAACGACATCCAAGTTACTGGGCCGATCTAGATTGTAATATTCACCGGCGTATTGATGTAGCACCCCCCTCTTATTTACAGTTTGAAGCTTCTTCATTGATTCGATCAATAAAATTTGCAACCGTAATCCTATTTACATGATATTTACGAGCAATTTTTGAATACGACCATCCATTTTCACGTAGTAATATCACCTTATCTTTAATTCGGTATAATTTCAAAGATGTTATGTTACTACTTCCTTTAGGCCTGCCCAACACGACACCTTCAGCTTTTTTTCGTGCTAGTGCTTCTTTGGTTCTTTGAGAAATTAAATTACGTTCAATTTCAGCTGACAATCCAAAGGCGAAGGCGAGTACTTTTGAATTTATATTATTACCAAGTTCATAACCTTCTTTTACAGTTATTACCATCACATCTTTTTCCATACATTCATTTAAAATGCTCATAACTTGCAGTAAATTTCTACCTAATCTAGATATTTCACTAACGATTACAACATCTCCTTTTTTTAAATGCTTCATTAACCTTCCGAACTTGCGATCGGACAGTTTTTTTGATGCACTAATAGTTTCAGATACCCACTTGTTAATTTCCAACCCGAATTTATCACAATATCCAGAAATTTCAAATTTTTGATTTTTTACAGTCTGCTTATCTGTGCTAACTCGAATATATCCATAAATCATATCTGTTTCCTCCGTTTAAATAATATGAGCGATTATGTTCGACATAATTCTGTTCAAATCGATTACTCAGCAGGAGAATCATGGACAATATTGAATGAAATTGAGCAATCAATTAAACGTAAGATTGAAGCC
>JAITQG010000052.1 GCA_031289015.1 Lactobacillaceae bacterium | reverse complement strand
CAAATTTTTTCAACCGGCAACAAACCTCCGGCAGCAGCCACCACCCCCATCGTCCCCATAATTCCCATCACTCCCATAATTCCTGTCATTCCCATAATTCCCCACCACCCCCCCCCCCCCCCCCCCCCCCCCCCCCAAAACCCCCCCCCCCCCCCCCCCCCCCCCCCCCCCCCCCCCCCCCAACCACAACAGCCCCCCCCCCCCCCCCCCCCCCCCCCCCCCCCCCCCCCCCCCCCCCCACACCAAACCCAAACACCGTGGCCTGAAAGGCCACAAGAAACCACAAAAAAAGGCCAAACCAGAAACCCAGTTCAACCTAATTATTATTCGAAAACAAACCTTAAGCGTCAGTCTTCTTAGCGTTACCATGCACAACGTCACCTGACCAAGCGAATTGACTATATTCCAAACCAGTCAAAGCTTCGACAACTTCCTTTGTTTCAGGGTCAACTTGAGCCTTAGCAGCTTCAATAGCTTCTTCGTCCAAAACCCCAACTTCACGGAAACGTTCGATTTCTGTCATCAAAACTTGGTGCGTATGTGAATTCAACTTAAATGTAGCCGCATTCCACATTGCCCAGATAACCAAAGCTCCAACGAAGAACACCATCAAGTATGCAATTCCAGTCCCAGCGCTGTGGATTTGGTTTGCAAGCTTTTCATCAGTAACAATTTTTTCAAAGGCTTCCTTAGTTGTCCCACCATGCTTTGCAACATAAGCAGTAATCTTGTCAGCTGATTGTGAAACTTGTTGGTTATATCCTGCCCAGCCCATTACGGCACCGATAATGATATTAAAGATGGCATTCGTAAACTTACGCACGAACGTCATGGCTCCAGCAAAGACACCGGCGCGCTTTTCACGACTGATAACTTCATCAATGTCGGCCATCATAGGGAAGACAACCCAAGGCACACCACCCATGATGTTACGCCCGATTGTAAAGATACAACTTGCCGTAACAACCGCCAACATAGCTTGTCCTGAAGATAATGAAGCACGTGAGAAGAATGTTACACCATACGTTGCACAGGCGAACAAAACAGTTCCAAACCCGATCAAGTACAACTTTTGAGCCCCGACCTTAGGATGGTTCAACAACCATGCACTAACTGGTGACCATGCAAATGTCATAATCAACAATGGAATGGCCAAGATAACTCCAGCCAAAGCAGGATCGATTGTCAAAGTTGGCAAGAATGATACAGACGCAAAGATAACGAAGATCGTTGTGTATGAATCAATCACACCGAATGTTGAGAAATACAAAACCAAGTGCTTACGGAAAGTCTTGATTCGCAAAGTCAATGCCAAGTTAGCAAAGTTATTAGCAATAATCTTCACTGGGCTTTGCACTGTCTTACGTTGTTCGGCCAAGTGCGCCAAAATCAATTCACGGCGTTCTGCTGAAATGTGGATTGGATCCCATGATGAGAAGTAAACGGCAACTGTCAAGACAATTCCCATTACGCCCCATAGCAATGCAGTCGCAAACAATGCGTAAGGTGATGTCGTATAACCAGGTTCAGCTGGCAACATCTTCATGAAGAATGAAGGTACCAACGCGATCAATGGTTGCGCCAAACCAGCGGCCCACATACGCACTGTTCCCATCTTGTTTCGTTGCGTGTAATCTTCGGTCATCTCGGCAGGCAAAGTCTCCCAAGGAATCAAGATTAAGTCCAAACAGATGTCAAACACGATAAATGCAATCAAATAGTACAACCATGACCAACCAGCAGCCATTGGAATCCACATCGCCACGAAGGCTAATGATGTAGGAATACTAAAGATCAAGAAGAAACGACGACGACCAAACTTACGTCCCAATGCGAAACGATAGAAGTTGTCTGACAACACCGCAACCACGGGTGCCCAAATCATATCGATGAACAAACGCGCTGAAATCAACAATGCCGCGATTCCAGGGTTAACGCCACCAAACGCAGTCAGGAAGTAAAGTAACCATGACCCGATCAAGCCACCTGAACCTGAGTTAAACATATCCCATGCACCAACGCCCAATGCGCGGTGAATTCCAACAATTCCTTTTTCTTTGTCAGTCTTGAAACTGAACAGTTCTTTAAAGAAATTTTCCTTTTTCTTTTCTGCCATTTTTTCTAATAACCTTTCGAAAATAAATTCAACAACATAACAACAATAAAATAAATAGCGTTTCGCTTTACCCGATACCTAATTTAAATGGTGGAGCCGGTAAATTGAATACATCATACAACGTAGCAGTTGGATTAACCTGCCATGCATAGCTTACCGAATAAATTTGTGTATCTACCGGTTTTTTGATGCGTAATTCTTGCCCATAAATCAGCGCAACCGCTTCTAGCGTTCCTTGATCTGTAGCTAGTTGCACGGTTATATCCGCCGTTTGCTTCAACGCAGCCGTATCTGCCGTAAAACTAATCACCACGTCTTCACCAACCACTTGCGCCTTGGTAGCCAGTGGTCCAGCTGCTTGGACATCTCGCCCATACGCAATTTTCTCAGCCGCTAATGCCACGCGTTCACCCACCGTTTGTTTATCCGTGGGATGTAAGTCGTTGTATTCGCCAACATCGATGGTGACCACCAGGGCTGTGTTTGGTAAGTCGAGGACCTGCATTTGTTCCGCGCGAATTTTGACCCAATCCAATTCAGGCGTTAAGCCAAAATTCGGTAGCTGCACATTAATCCATGCCAAGTCACCTTGATTAAAGCGCTGTCGCCAATCCGTAATTAAACTCGTCAGCTTTTGCCCATAGCCATCAGGGGCCGCATCATTGCTCTCTCCTTGGTAGTACAAGAAACCTTTAAGCGCAAAGTTTTGCAACGGCGCAATCATACCGTTAAACAACCCGGATGGCTTATATTGAAAGAAGGTTTGCTCCAGTTTATCTGGATACGCGCCCGTCCCACGTTGCATCTGCCATGGACCGTGTTGATCTAAATCATACACAACTTCATTGGCATCATTAACTAAGACGTGTTGCTTACCACGGGTAAAGCCTCCCTGGCCGTAACAAATCTTCAAGCGAATCACGATCGTCATCTCCGCTTCAATCAAGCCCAGCGGATAATTGCGCGGGGGAAACATGTAGCCTGTCTCGCCAACTTTTTTACCATTGACGTAGACTTCATCGCCATCCGTCAACGTGCCCAACCGAATTTCCGCGTTGGTACCAATCAGTTCAGCTGGCATGGTGAACGTCTTTTGCAGCCAGGTCACCCCTGAATCCTTAAACGGACTATCCCATGCCGACGTCAAACTAATTGGCGCCCAAGCCGTCGTATCCGCTGCCCCCAGTTGCCAGTTGGCTTGCAAGCCTTGATCAGCTGCATCTAACTCCGCCCAATATTGATTATCACGGGCTGCTTCGGTTGCTTCAACTTCCTCAATGTACCCAGGCTGGCGTAATTGAGCGTAATCAAATGTTTGTGCGTGCAACTTTTGAATCTGCTCATCTGCCAGCCAAGCTTCAATCGGTGTGCCGCCAATTGCAGTATACAACAAGCCAATTGGCACCTGTTCATCAGCATTAAGCTTCATTGCAAAGAAGTACCCCAAGGCCGAAATATCAGCAACGTATTCCGCTGTAGCCGTGACCCATTCGCCACTTGGAAAGTCGGTTTGTTCGGCATTGAAGTTGGCAATTTGTGGCATTTTGAAACTGCGGATTGCTGGGTTGTTGGCAGTTTTAAGCTCGTCAGGGAAGCGCGCTTTTACCCGCCCCATCCATAACTGCATATTCGACTGGCCAGCTAACACCCATACATCACCAAACAAGATATCTGTGATGATCAGCGTTGCCTCCCCAGCTCGCACGACAAGCTGATGCGGACCGCCCGCAGCTTGCAATGGCAATTGAATCTCCCAAGTCCCATTAGCATCTGTCGTGGCGGTTACCGGCGCTTGTTCATCCAAGGTTGCCACGACTTGAACACCCGGTGTAGCATACCCCCAAATGCGACTTACCACATCGCGTTGTAAGACCATCCCGTTTTGAAAAATTGTTGCTAATTGTAATTTCTCAACCATTTTAGATGCTCCTTTCAACTTAAAATGCGATTTCGATTTGCACAGGGCTTTGTTGCATCAATTCAACGGAACGCGCGTCGGGTTGACTTACCCCGACATACGCCGTGAATTGCTTTGACACAATACTGCGTTGACCATCATCACCAACCACGCTAAAGGCTGTGGCATCGAGGTTAAACTCAACAGTTTGCGTTGCCCCCACTGCCAAATCGACCCGTTTGAAGCCCTTTAAGGCCGGATTAGTTGGCGCATTTTGCGTTGCATCTTGCAAGTAAAGTTGCACGACTTCTTCTGTAGCAACCTGCCCCACATTTGTGATTGTCGCAGTCACCGTTGCGCTTTGCTTGGCGACATCGACATTAACTTGTGGATCGCGTATCTCGACTTGTGAATACGTCAAGCCATACCCAAATGGATAGAGTGGCGTACCAGTATAGTAGCGATACGTCCGATTGGTCATGTTGTAGTCAGTAAACGCTGGCAATCCATCCAGATTCTTATAGAATGTGATTGGTAATTTACCAGACGGACTCACTTCACCAAACAAGATTCGTGCCAAAGCATCCCCACCACGTGCGCCTGGATACCAAGCGTTAATCACCGCGGCTAAGTTGGGATGGTCTTCTAAGCCATTCAACGTAATCGAACTGCCTGTCATCAAAACGACGATAACGGGCTTACCAGTGGCTAATAAGCGTTCCAGCAATTGTTTTTGCCGCCCTGGTAAATCAAGGTTTTCTTTATCGCCGGCACCTTGTGAGTTACCAGCATCCCCTTGTTCACCTTCAATCGTTGAATCCAAGCCCATCACCGCCACCACCACATCGGCATGTTGCGCTGAAATCACAGCTTCAGATTCACGTTCGTCTTCCTTGGCGAGCCAAGATTCAGCATGCGGTTGGAATAACCCACACCCAATTGAGTAAAAGACGCGCGTCTCAGGTTTAACCGCTTTTTGAATTCCTTGTAAAATGGTCGTTTTAGTTGACGGTGTACCAAAGTAATTACCAATCAATGGGCGGACACTATCCGCATTTGGGCCAACCACGGCAATTGAATTCAACGCGTTCTTGTCCAATGGCAAAATCCCATTATTTTTCAACAAGACCATCGCTTTTTCAGCGGCCTTTTGTGACAACTCCGCATGTTCTGGCGCATCGTTGGCTTCAAAGGGAATCTGTTGATACTCACAATCATCAGCAAACATCCCGAGGCGAACCCGCGTCGCATACAATGACACCACCGCTTGTGTGATATCTGCTTCAGTCAACAATTCACGATCTAGCGCTTCATGTAAACTTTGCTCAATCCCACCAGCCACCAAATCCAAGCCAGCTTTAATCGCCAAGCCCATCGTTTCGGCTGCATCCTTAGTATATTTATGATTTTCATGGACATCTTCAGGTGCCGCATAATCAGAGACGACATGCCCCTCAAATTGCCAAGCGCCATGCAAAATATCTTGCAACAATCGTTCGTTCACTGATGCCGGCACGCCATTAATCGCGTTATAAGCGGTCATGATGCCTTCCACATCCGCTTCTTTCACGGCTGCTTCAAAGGCTGGCAAGTACGTTTCATACAAATCCTTATCATTGACCACGGCATCAAACTCATGGCGAATTCCTTCAGGCCCTGAGTGAACCGCGAAATGTTTGGCTGTTGCAGCCAGCTTGAGATACTTAGCTTGACCTTGCAACCCTTGGATGAAAGCCACGCCCAGCTTTGACGTTAAGAACGGATCTTCACCATACGTTTCATGGCCGCGCCCCCAACGCGGATCCCGGAAGATATTGACGTTAGGTGACCAAAAAGTCAGCCCCTTGTAAATATCTCGGTCGCCATACGCTGTAAACACATTGTTCTTAGCGCGACCTTCCGTAGCAATCACGTCTGCAATTTCATGCAATAATGCATCATCAAACATGGCCGCCAAACCAATCGATTGTGGAAAGACCGTTGCCACACCGGCACGTGCCACACCGTGTAACGCTTCATTCCAGTAGTTATACTCTGGAATATTGAGCCGGTCGATGGCAGGTTGCTTCCATGAAATTTGATTAATTTTTTCTGCCAAGGTCATTTGGTCGACTAGCACACTGGCCTGGCGACGTGCCTCAACATGACTCATTTGTTCAGTCATCAGTTTTCTCCCTACGTCTGGCGGTTCCCCACCTAACTTTGAAGTTTGGCCTAATTATTAAGCGTAAATCGTGCGACCCTTTTCATCCGCAATTCCCGACATCCGCAAGAAGTACGTGTTGACTTGATCACGCCATTCAAGCGCATTTTGCTTTTGTAATTGCAAACGTTCTTGCACATTAGCAAATGTAATCGCATCAATTTGACCTTCCAACTTATCCCATACCACGATGTATTCTTCAACTGTGTCAAAGCCTTCAAAGTGCGTATCATAGATGTGTTGGATCACCGTCTTACCAGAATGCAAGACATGTGTGTATGGTACATGATGGAAGAATAGCAACGTTTCATCGGGCATTGTAGCCAAATTTTCATACATCGCTGCAACCTTTTCAGAATACAACCCAGTGTAGCCAGTTCCCGTGGCAACTGTTCGGTCAACCCCAATGCCGTTACGATCAGCGAAATGATAAGTTCCCCAACGATCATATTCGTAACCATTAACTGAAACGCCATAATGTGAATTTGGAATCACCATGAAACCAATTCCCAATGGTGCATTGTACTTAGCGAAAGTTTCATTTGACGTGCTCATGATGTTAAACACGATTTCACGGGCTTGTTCATCAGCTTCGTCAAAGGCTTGGGCAATCCATTCTTGCAAGATTTCATCAGGGGTAATGTCGTTATCCCAACCAATTCGACCAAAGCCGTATAAGTTAGCTTGTGACAACTTGTTCCCCGTCCAGTTGTAATCCATGCCGACGTTACCAACGGCCACGAAACCAGAGTTCTTGGCATCGATTGAGTTTTCACGAATCACATGCTTAGCCAAAGAATTTTTTACGTCAGTATATTGCGTATCAAATTCAATCATTGATTTCCATTGTGGCACTGAGTAGTTAGTGTCGATTTGGTGCCCCAAATATTCGGCCGTCACTTGGAATTCCATCATTTGATTGGTATGCTTCAAAGCCCCAAACAACGGTGTCAAAGGTTCGATAGTTTGGAAGTCGATCGGCCCGAATTTGATTTGCAAGATGACGTTATCAGCAAACTTGCCATCCAATGGTGCAAAGTTATCTGAAGCTGCACGAGCCCGGTCAGTTGAACGATCACGCCAGTCTTGACGCGAGTTGTAAACGAATGTCCGCCAAATTACCAAACCATTGTGTGGAGCCATCGCGGCAGCCAACATGTTAGCTCCATCCGCGTGATCACGTCCGTATTGGTAGGGTCCGGGTTCACCTTCAGAATCGGCCTTGACGACAAAGCCACCGAAGTCAGGGATAACCTTGTACAAATCAGCCACTGTGTCTTTCCAGAAAGCTTGCACGCCGGCATCCAATGGATCAGAAGTTTCCAACCCACCGATGCGCTTAGGAGCTGCCCAGTTGATTGCCAAGAACGTCTTGATCCCAAAGCTCGAGAAAATCTTAGCGATATCAGCCACACCTTGCAACAATGGTTGAACAATCAAGCCAGTCGCAATCCCACGCACGTTAACGTTGTTCAATGAGACTGAGTTGAACCCAGCTGAAGCCAACATACGGGCGTAAAATTCAATGCGGTCGTAATCACGTCGGAAAGGATCACCAGCGACATCCTTCAAATCAAATTCCTTACGATCAGGGTTGGAGTTGCTACCGTATTGACCAAAGAAGATTGATTCTCCTGCATAGCCACGTTCGATTGTGCCGTCGATTTGATCCCAATGGTTGATCATGCGAATTGATTGGGCCGGTGCAGACGTTACGTTCAAGTCTTGCTTGTTAGCCAAGCGTCGAATCAATGCGTAGAAACCATACAAAGCAGCGTTGGTTGTGTTACCAGCGATGGTGATTACCCCGGCTGCATCGCTTAATTGATAAGCTTCATCTGAATCAAAGTTGGTTTGACCCACGCTGATGATGACGTTAGCAGTTGCCTTGTCAGTAGAAATAGTGGCGTTGACAAACTCCGTGATTTCTTTACGCAAACGCAATGAGACCGCGTCTTCTGTGGGTAAATTATCAAAATAAAATACTTTTTGAGCAACTGCCTTGACAGTTGTCTCGGTAAGCCAAGTACGATCGAAATCCATACTGAACTTCCTCCTCTGGGTTGATTATATTAGTTTAAGTTCTGGTGAAAAACTTTTGTAAGCGTTTTCAACACTTTTAATAATATAGCGTTTTCATACGATAATCCTTGCGTTACTCATAAGAAATGTTGCGCGAGCCAAGGTGTGCAGTTTTTCGGAATTCGGGTGGGGTGCTTTGCCCTTTCATGCTAACTTGTGCCCACAAGCATATATCATGCTGCCAAATTTAAGTTCTAGTAACCGTCAGTAGGTAATGTGATTGCGCGAAGCTATATTTATTACCAGAGCTGAGTTCTTGTTCACCTGCCTCGTATGATTTACCTCATTCTTTTTTATTAGTTTTAGTTCAGGTATACTAATAATGATTCTCCATGTTATTTGCCCGGACAGGTTTTAACATGTAGTCGTTAGCATCGTTGGTTAGATGTTAACGGATTTTTTATTTATTGCCTAGTTACGTATACCACCCACTAAATATAATGCTGGACAGCTGAAGTTCTAGTAACCGGAAAGAGCTAAAGCGACTGGAGGTTGGGATTTGGGGTTGGTGGTGGAAATGGCGGAGCCATTTTCCACCACCAACCCCAAATCCCTTGCCCTGAAAGGGCAAAAAAACCACCCACACCCATAAGAAGTGTAGATGGTATAAATCTAGATATTAATATGAACCTCAGCCGGAGTAGTCGCCACCAAAATCTCCCCATTGTGAATCGAATACAACAACTCAGTCCGCTCATTCAAAGTATTATAAAAATCATCAGCATTAAAAATCAAAAACGAAGCCGGTTTCCCCACTTCAATTCCATAATGATCCTCAACATGCATCGTCCGCGCACCATTATGTGTGATAAACCGATAAGAATTCAAAATCTCGGTATATCCCATCATCTGCGTGGCATGCAACCCCATATGCAATGAGTCTAACATATTGCCGTTCCCCATTGGATACCAAGGATCTTTAATGTCATCTTCACCAAACGCGACATTAATGCCATTCGCATCCAATTCCTTCACACGCGTCAACCCACGGCGCTTTGGATACGTGTCAAAACGCCCACCCAAATACATATTAATCAATGGATTCGAAACAAAATTAATGTCGGCCATCTTCAACAACCGCATCAACTTATACACGTAAGCATCATTGTATGAACCCATCGCCGTCGTGTGTGAAGCCGTCACCTTTTCTTTAAGCCCCGTTTCTAACGCCAAGGTTGCCAACGTTTCCAAGCCACGTGAAGCTGGGTCATCGATTTCATCTGTATGCGCATCAATCAAAAGGTTATACTTTTGCGCCAATTCAACGACAAAGTGCAACGACTCAACTGAGTACTCACGCGTGAATTCAAAGTGTGGAATCGCACCCAACGCATCTACACCGAGTTTCGCCGCTTCTTCCATCAATTCTTTACCATGTGGAAATGACAAAATCCCCTCTTGTGGAAAGGCGACTAATTGCAATTCCATCCACGGCTTAACTTCTTCGCGGACTTCAATCAAGGCCTTTAAAGCGACTAAATTCGGATCCGTGACGTCCACGTGTGAACGCACAAATTGCAAGCCGTGCGCTGCTTGGATTTTGAGCGTTTGAATCGCCCGCTTTTTCACATCTTCATGCGTCAATGTTTGTTTCCGCTCTGACCAAATTTGGATACCGTCAAACAAAGTCCCTGATTCATTCCAACGTGGATCACCTGCCGTTTGCGTTGAATCCAAATGCACGTGTGGATCAACAAAGGGTGGGATTACTAATTTTCCCGTGGCATCAATTATTTTTTCATCAGCAGCTGGTTCAATATGCGTTGCAATGCCGGTAATTTTGCCGTCCACAATTTGAATATCTTGTAGTTCTGGGTTATTTTCAATGGAAACTTGTTGAATTAACATGTCCTATCCTCGCTCTGTAAATGATACTTCCATAATAGCACCATCTCAGAGTCCCTGCAGGCTTTAGATTCGTTGACTCGCTTGTTGCCAAAATTCTAATTCATATTGATATGACTTCAAATAAATCTCGAGATGCTGAGGATCAATGTCTTGGTTTCCACCCAGTTGATCAATCGTTTGGGTACTCCATTGATTAAAATTACGATAAAAATCATGCGTATAATAATCAATCCATCCCTGCAATGGATTTTGTGGGGCCGTTTGTTGCGCCAAATGCGTTCCAATCAAATGATATGATTCGGTGCATGGTTGCAACGCCAACATCCCAGCTAATGGATCTGTTTGGATAGCTTGATTCATGTGTTCCAAATAAACTAAATTGTGCATATCTGGCTGCACTTGTTGCCACGCCACACTCGGCTTCAAGGCTTGATGTGCCACATCTTCTTGTGTGCTGACTGGTTTTTGCGCCTTCACATCAGCCGGTAATAGCGCATCCACCCGATCAAACAAATCCATGAACTGCTCACAATAATAATGATCTTGGGCGACATAGTAATCGCGCGCGTGCTGCGGCAAATCACCTTGGCCGATGCCGTTCACGAATGGATCGGCCAAAATCGCTTGGTAAATTGGTTGTGCGTGTTCAAATAAACGTTGCGTATATGTTTTCATAGTTACACCCAATGATTCAATGGCCCATGACCATGCCCGACGTTAATCGTCTGTGCAATTGCCGCCGTGATAAATTCCTTGGCGCCGTCAATAATATCTTTAAGCTCCTGCCCCTTGGCTAAGTTAGCCGTGATATAAGCTGAGATGGTATCCCCAGTCCCATGCGTGCGCACCGTGTCAATCCGTGGTGCACGCAACCAGCGACTCGTGCCATCAGCAAACAGGATAAAATCACTGACTTGCGTGGACTCATCATCCACTAAATGGCCACCCTTAATCAAAACATTTTGCGTACCTAACGCCTGAATTTCGTAGGCCGCTGCTTCCATCTCAGCTTGATTTTTAATTTCATGCCCCACCAGCACCGCGGCTTCAGCTAAATTCGGTGTCGCAAGAAAAGCTAACGGCAATAATTTGGTTCTAACTGCCTCGATCGCCTCATCGCTCAGCAACTTAGCACCACCCTTAGCGACCATGACTGGATCAACGACTAATTTGCCAAACGCATATTTTTTTAAATTCGTTGCAACATTTACCACGTGTTCAGCATCAAATAATGCCCCGGTTTTGGCGGCTTGGATGGACAAATCAGCCGCCACACTCTTAAATTGTTCATCTAAAAAGGCTAAATCCGTGGGTGCCAAAGCCTGCACACCATACGTATTTTGCGCCGTTAAACCCACAATAATCGATGCTGCGTAGACGTGTTGATTATGAAAGGTCTTCAAATCCGCATTGACACCAGCGCCACCACTCGAATCAATCCCAGCAATCGTCACAACTTGGGGTACTTCAATCATTTCTAGTTACCTCATTTAAAAAATAAAAAAAGACTAACCCGCAGTCACGGATTAGTCGATGAGTTTTACATTCAACAATTCCGTCACTTTCCTTCGCGAGTGTTAACTCAACAGGTTCCAAGGGTCCGCCTAAACGTCTCAGCAATACATTGCTCCCCTAGTGACTGTATTAATATGTTTTCAGTGTAGCAAAGTACTTAGTGTTTGTCAGTATATTTTCAATACATTGTTTAATGATACGTATAATATTATAAGTTGATTAACCACTAGTGTTACACTATTACGATCCAACTACCGCACCTTTCTGACAAAGACATATTGCTATATACATATCTTGTTACATAATTATTTATGCCAATCAAAAAAGCGCTGATTGATCACCCCAGCGCCTCTGTTAAAATCAAAATACATTGAATATCCGCTTCCACAATGGCCGTTTGGGATCATATGGCATATCATATTTTTCCCACCACCGGCGTTTGCCAGAATAGACGGGTATTTGCTCCATAAGTTCAATTAAATCTCCACCCTCATCAATCAAAAACTGCGGATATAGCTGTTTTTTCATACTCCCCCACCTCTTCTAGTTGTTTGACAACCATAAATAAAAATAAAACTCTAAGGTCACATTTCTCAAATTCAACAAACGCTCTGAGCACCATCAAATTATTAAGCAACCAGGAATCCATAAATTTGATATATTGCAAGTTAATCAGCATCAAATCTACTTCTTGAAAGTTGATACAATCCGCAATCGCAATCAATTCAACTATAATTTATCGTGGCTTAAGCAATTTCCCGTCAATTGCTTCACACATCAGCTTGCTCAGTCGTTCATTAATCTTTTGGGTATTTTGTAATATGCGTTCGGCTCGGCCAATGCGGTATTCAATATATCGACAACTGATATTAAATAATAACATCAACGTCGCCATCGATGTCGAACAAATCGCAATCCACGTCCCCGGCGTGAACCCCACAAATACGTTAAGCCAAGCACAGTACCATCCACCAATCCCCACTAACAATAATACAGTAAACTACCAAGCAAACACAACCCGCCACGCCATGTTTAGTGCCGCATGGCGCACACCCTGTTCCGTAAAGTTTTCTATCATTGGTCAATCATCCTCCTACTAAGAAGATGCCACCAAATGACCATTCTGTTGATAATTCATTAAAAAAAGCGCCGATTCAGGTCAATCAGCGCTTACAATTTGAATTAATCAAAATACATTGAAAATCCGCTTCCACAATGGGCGAATTGGATCAAATGGCATATCATGCTTTTCCCACCAACGCCGTTTGCCACCGTATCGAGGTTTTTGTGATTGTTCCTCAATAATATCGGCAAACTGTGAAATATCAAACCTTGAATATCTTTTTCTCATACTCCCCCGCCTCTTCTAACTGATACACAATTTGCATCAAAATTCGAATGTCAATTCTTTCTAACCTTGATAATGCTTTGATCTGCTCAACATTCTTATTAAGCCAAACACTAATAAAGTCAGAATACTGAACTGCGACAATTGTGATATCCACTTCTTGAAAATAGCTACATTCAACATGTCTCGTGATGTAAACCACCAAACACCAATCCCCACTAATAATAATACCGTAACCCCACCGCTTAAAACAACCCACCAGACCGATTTCAGGGCAATATTTCGGACACCTCGCTCTACAAATGGTTCAATCATTTTGTAACACCTCCTCATTAAGAAGATGCCACCAAATCACCATTCTGTTGATAATTCATTAAAAAAAGACATCCCCTCAAGGACATCTTAGTTAGTACCGTGCTATTTCCAAATATCATTGCTGCCTTTTAGTTTGTCATCAATATGATCAACACCGTATTGCGCTTGGTCAGCTGGGAATTGGCCACCATATTCTGATGTCAATTGATCAATCAAAGCTTGCCCTGTTAAATTACCGCTTTCACGATACGATTGAGCCTGATAAACTGCGACTTTATTCCAATCAATTAAATCGGCAATTTTATTAATCGCAGCATTAGCTTCATCAGCTGATAGTTTTGAACCATATTCGCTGGTCAATTGCGCATACAAACCTTGTTGACTCAAATGCGTTGTCTGAACATACGAAATGGCTTGCTTCACATTCGCCAGTTCATTACCAGAAAGACCTTTGGTGGCTTTCTTTTCAGGCGATAGGTTTGCTAAATACTTGTCATATTCAGCTTTAGTGGGATTTGTCCATTTTCCCATTTCTTTTTTTGCAGCTGTCATTTCAGCCTCTGACGACCAACCATTTTTCACATACTGTGGTTGTGTTTCCTTTGAACTAGCTTTTGAACTAGTCTTGGCTGAACTCTTGATGGTTGAGCTTTATTTTGCTGCCGTATCAGTTGTTTGCTTACTAGTCGTGTCTTTACCAGAATTAGCAACGCCAACGACCAATACCAAAACTACCAAAACACCCCAGAACCACCACTTTTTCCAAATTGGTTTCTTCACTTTATCTGCCATTTACGTTCTCCTTAAATTATAAACATGCATTACCTTTACAAAAAGTGATTATATATATGCAAGTGATAACCCTTGGAATCAAAAAAACGCTGATGAAACATCATCAACGTCTGCATATACAATTAATTAAAACACATTAAAAATCCGCTTCCACAATGGCCGCTTTGGTGAAAATGGCCAATCATATTTCTCCCACGAGCGTCGTTTGCCACTATATACAGGCCATTTCATTTGAATTTCGATTATATCTTCAAATTCAGACAAATCAAACCTTGAATAACTCTTCTTCTTCATCCCCCACCCCTTTCATTTGATGCGCAACCAAGATTAAAACTCTGATATCACAATGCTCAAGCTCAACAAACGACTTGATCAGTGCTTTATTTTCCATCAGCCATTGTTGAATAAACACCGCATATTGCATGTTAATCCGTGTCAAATCGACTTCTTGAAAATAAATACCCTCAGCAATATCAATTAGTTCAAGCAACACATCCCGTGAATTAAGCAACTCCCCTTTGCTAGTTTCACGGAGTAACCTATTTAAGCGAGCATTGATTTTTTGCGTGTTCTTAAGCATGCGTTCCGCGCGACCCACTCTGTATTCGACATAACGGCAACTCACATTGAATAGTAACATCATTGTTGCCATACTTGCTGAACAAGTAGCAATCCACGTTCCGGACGTAAAATCAGTCGCCATGGCTCGTGACGTAATCCACCAAACACCAATACCCACTAACAATAATACAGTAAACCACCAAGCAAACACAACCCTCCATGCCATATTCAGTGCCGCATGTCGCACACCCTGTTCCGTAAAGTTTTCGATCATTTGTAAATCATCCTCCTATTAAGAAGATGCCATCAAATGCGCATTCTGTTGAAAATTCATTATTTTATTTTAAAATACGACAAATTCAGGTCCAAATTCGTCCCAATATCTCAAAATTAAAAGCCATTAGCAAATCATCAAGCTGATTTGGTAATGGCTTTTTTGGAACCGCCGCGGATTGTATGCTTATGCTCGCTACGCTTGCACTCGCAACAATCGGCGTCCGGTTCATTGGTTTGACAGACATCTGAAGCGTACCCGTCACGTACGAAGTAGTTACGTGAGGCGTCCGGTTCATTGGTTTGACAGACATCTGAAGCCGACATGTTCAACATTTCACAGTTTGAAACCTCAAACCGGGAATTGGATGAAATCATCATCCACATAATATGAAATTGTAGCTTCGGGTACTGCAAACCGATAATCGGCACGCTCAACGAATAATACGTTAACTTCTTGTAGTCTGATATTTTCAGCTAAGTAGTCAATCTCAGCTGATGTTAAATATTGATGAACGTTTGTAAATATAGCTAAATGGGAGTCACCCATCTCTGCAATCACATCTACTATACCTTGTATTTTACCATATCCAGAGTCGAAAAAGGGCGTTGAAATGCTAATCTTACGCGACTTTAACGTTCTTGTTATATCAAATTCACGACACAAAGAAATTGGCAAAACATTGTTTAATATCACACCATCAATGATTTCTGACGCTTCATTTTCTAGTTTAATCAGCCGCTCTAAATCCTCGTTTGAAATGAATTTTTGTACGGTCGCCACCGCCTCTTTGGCATACATAGCTGCTAAATCAACTACCTCACCCAAATCGCCAATATATCTGATTGCTTTACTCTTAAGGATAATTTTGTCCTTATTTGAAATCACTAACTCGGACTCGTCGTCTTGTAGACTCGCCAAAAAATTAAAATAAAATTTCGCCGAAGAAATTGCTATGATATTCAGCCCCGTTCCTAGTTCAAATGGCGCCAGCGGGTAACTAGTAATTTTATATGTCATATCACTATCACCCGTGCGTCCGAATTTCGCACATCTTGAATCATTTTACCGGTCAAAAATTTCATGCCCGTATACTGTTTTTCCGTGACAATCAGTGATTGCACCAAGCCATCATCTGGGGCGATTTGTTCAATTCTCCGTTCGATGAATTCAGCTGATTGCCGACTGACCGCCACCCGGACATAGACAGACTCCTGAATCATTAAGAACCCTTCGTTGATTAATGCTTTACGAAATTGCCGATAATTTCGCCGGTCTTGGGCTGTTAAGGTCGGCAAATCAAAAAATATCATTACTCGCATAACTCGATACCTCATAGTGTAATCTCCAAGTTAAACTGATCACGCTCGCCAGCCATGAAACCAACTACATTTTTAACCATGCTACTGATGGCATTACTGATACTTGTATCTTGTCCGTTATAACCAATCGTGTCGTTTAATGCACCTAGCAAATCCATTTTGTTAGCAGGTGTTAAATTCTTATCCACCATTTGATAGACTTTGCGATCAATTAACGGGCGAAACGGTTCCATCAAATCCGATGCCAGATTATACTCGTTGGTGTAACTATTATGATGAATGCCCAACTCAGTCAAGTACCCCAAAGCAGCAATTTCTTTGGCGGTCGTTGCCAAGAGAATTGAATAACCATAATTGAGCAAAATATTAATCGGATCATCTTCATTTTGCCGTACAAAATCAATTCCAAATAATTTTGTGAAATATATTCTGGCCGCTACCGCTTCTCTAATGGTTGGATCACCCACTTCAACTTCGCCCACTAATGCAGCGATATCTGCCCCCTGCGCATCCCCAATCAACAAATCAATAATCTTGGCTTGGTTACCAATCTTGACTTGCATAATCGTCTGCCACAGTTGGTCTTTTACCGACTGCTCCCAGGCAATCTGTTTTTCAATGTTTCTGTTGCGATTAGTGTTGGTTCCATATGCATTGATTTCGCCAACTGGCATCGATTTTGTGTCAGTGAAAATTACTTTCACTTGATGCTGAATCAATTCCATAATGGCAAATGACGTGATAGCTGCTCGTGTGGTACCGATTAGTAACACATCGATATCATCAATTGGAATTTGAAGTATATCATCCTCCGTTTGAAATACAATGTGATTCATCGTATAAGAAATTTTACTATGCTGTGTGACTAAAACATTTCTAAAACTCATAATTGACATCCTCCGTATCTGCAACTTATAATTGAAAGGTAGTACTAGTCATACTACACGTCTATTTCATTGGTTTGACAGACAGCATTGAAGTAACGCAAGGCCTCGGCCAAGCTTAACTATTCGCAAGAAATGGCTTATGCCTACTTTGAAGAATACAAAAAGCCAGAAGAATTTTGTTCTTCTGGCTTTTCTATATGCAAAATATTAAACATTCTTTGACCGTTCGTACAATTCCTTAACAGTTTTACGTGTTTCGAAAATTCCTGACGGTGATTGGAAGATAAATTCATCATCATCACTCGGAGACCACTTCAACTTCAACCGACCAAATTCACCAGAAGCTTTCATCTTTTTCAAATCAGCAGACGTTGCATTGGCATGTAATCCTTGCAATATTCGTTGCAAAGTCTGTTGCTTATCAGCATAGGCCAATCCCATAAACACATCTTTATTCAAACGCACTTTGTCTAAAGCATTAACATGCAATGGATATCGTTGGCCAGCTTGACTGATAATCTCATCAAACGCCCGCTCAAATGCGAGAGTTTCATCATCAGTTGAAAATTCTTTTTCCAATTTAGCTTGAATCTTTTCTTCAGACGTATTCAACAGGGCATTGATTAAATTATAAGTTTCTCGCTCCAACCACAATTGCTCAAAATTGTGCAATTCTGTAGCCGATGAAACTGTGACTTTGGCGCCATCCTTGGTAACTAATTGACCATATGGCACATGGCTTAATATTAACTCAGCTTTAGGATAATTTTCTTGAATCCGTGCCAGGAGTTTTCCTTCATCTTGAGCTTGGTGCACCCACGAGCGCAAGACATTGACGAGTTTATATTTTTTACCTTCTTTAATCAATGCCGCATAAGCCGGTTTTGCACTATCAAAGCCACCGTACAACTCAATTGACTTGTTCTTATCAAAGACTAGCCCGGTTTTCTTGCCAGCCATCAATTTGGCGCCATACCGCGACTCATTATACAATTGTCCCGTTTGATCTTTGACACGTCTTGTGACTAGCATTTTCTTGTAGTCCAAGACTTTCAGCAAATAATCAAAATCGTCTTGTGTCCAGACAATTTCACCGGTTTCTTTATTAGTGACCTTGATAGATTGGCCACCCATTGTTGCACTCTTCATCGCACCAACAACAAAGCCAAATGGATTAACTCGTTCATAATCAGTGTTAGCACGCGCCTTATCAATCCATTGTTTTACATACACGTTATATTCATTGGTAGTATTATCCGACACCTTACCACCTGACATGAAACCGCGCTTTTCAATAAACTCACCAACAGTAGCCACCAGCAACGCATCATGCGCATGGTGATAATCATTGATATCACGATTCTTCTTGATGTTAATGTAACTTCGCATATCACCCGTCAAATTCGCCCGAATTGCTTCTGCTTTAGTTTGACCGTCAAAATGCGAATTAATTAAACTCGCAACATTTTTAATAATTTGGCGCGTTTCGACTAATGACCGTGCGATAAACCGCTCCGGATGACTCATCTTGAATTGGGTTTGCGTTAGGCTCTTATACTTGGTTTTAGAGATAAATGATGCATCATAAAGTTGCTTCCACCACTTTTTAACCTCTCCATCAATCTTGGTCAAGAATACATCAGAATCTGACTTCATCCGATTATCTTTACTGTTGACTAAGACAATATTATCTAGCGAATTGTCCTTGGTATAGGCTTGAGGGATGATATGATCAATATCATAGTTTGACAAGTTATTAATATCTAACTCTTGCCCTGTATACATATCCTTCCCTTGTTGAACAAAGTAGAGATATATCCTGTCTGATTGTAGAGCCGTATTATCGTACTCATGGCCCTGGCTGATTCTTTGCATAAGTTCCTTCAGACCAGCATTACTATATAAATCATCCAAGCGCTTTCTACGCGGATCAGTTCGCCGTGATTGTTGCGTTTCTCGCGCAAACTCCAAATACACACGTTCTGGCGCTTCACCTAACGCTTTTTTGATGTCATCTAATATTCTAAACGTTTGCGTAATCCCGCGTTTGATATCTTTGGGTCCAGCTAATTCATCAATCATGGTATACGTTGACGAAGCCTCTCCATCCGCACGATTTTGCTCTTCAACCCAGTTGTAAAAGCCATACTCATCAGTATTGTTGGCCAACAATTCCATCAAATTCTTTTCAGAACCATACAGAGCGTCCATCAATGAATGTGATGCTGGATTGATATCATCAGCTAATTTGATGGTCATAGATTTTGCAGTCAAAAACTTCTTTGAAAGTCGCCCCCAACCAGTGAAATGCTTATTAGCTAGTTTATCGCGTTCAGCATCTGTCAGCCATTCAATATTATTTAGCTGACGCCGCAACACCGTCTTATCTTCAAAGACTGTTTGAAATTCAATAATTTTTTCCAAGTCATCAATTGATTGCGCATCAACTTTTTTTGCGCCCAAAGTTTTGCTCAAATACACATAGCTCGTCAACCCGTTATTAAACTTGTCTACTCCAGCTAATCCCGAAAGCTTATAGCGCCCTTGTGAATTCTGGGCAAGGTAGTCTTCCACTTGTTTAGCCGAAACCTTGCTAGACACTTTAAACACGTGTTCAAAAATATCTTGCTTCTCAGCGACAGTTAATCTCGGGCGCCGCTTGTCATCATACACGTTACCTGAAGCACCAGATAATCGCACATTATTGAGCTCCTGCAACACATTATACTTTTGATATAACAAACTATTTTGGGGCAACGTTGGCTCACCAATCAAATACGTATCCGTTCCAGTTAATCGTTTGATGAAATCAGCCGCCGACTTGTCCTTATCAACCACGTCGTCAAAATTCCATGGTGTAATTTCTTCATCTGACAAGCGCGTCATCCAATGGTTCTTATCAAGTCCATCATACTGTGCCTCGGTAACTGTTTGACTTACCAATGGGCCCACGTAATAAGGCACTCTAAAATTGACCAACCCAGCCAGTTTATTGACGTTATTTTGATCTACTTCAGCTAGGAATGGATAGTACTTACTTTGTTGTTGAATAATTTTTACCAACTCCGCCAAATGCAATTGATGAGGAATGGTTCCGTTAGCCTTTGTTCGTTGACGGGGCAAAAAAGTATCTTCTTCAATCTTATTTAAAAGGTTATTTAAAAGGCGTGTTTTATCACTAAGACTAATGTTGGCACCTTCAATCGCCTTCACAAATACAGTCTTGGCACTTTTCCGTACATCATCATCGTCACTCTGTAACGCTAAGTAGGCAGAATTAATGCCCTCAATTTTACCATCTTGTTTATAAGTCCCAGCACCAGCATTATCCTTAGTACGAATATATTTCTTGATAAATGCCCAATCAGCTTTGTGTTCCTCATAACGCCGGACCATGGCTGCACTGACTGATTTATCATCCCCCAGTAACATTTTGAGCGTTAACCCGTCATAAGCTACTTTTAACGCCAAAACGAATTCATATTCAGCCGGTTCCAATAAGGCTTCCACATCCGCTAATTTTTCATCAATTGTGGCATCCCCAAAGTTGAACTTCAAACGCTTTTGATCATCTTTTTCAATTTCTTTGGCGTTCTTTTCAAAGATATTAATTAAATTAGCTTGATTACCCACAAGGGCTGTCAAAATCGCCTTCAACTGCTTATCGGCCTTATTATCGCTGATTGCAGCCAACGCCTTTTCAACCCGTTCAGATTTAGATGTCTTACTGTTGATGATTTCGTTCATGAACAAAGTAGCATCAATTTTGCCAAAACGGGTTTCATCATCAGCCCAAGCTTCAGCAAACTCGGTTAACGCGCCGCAAAACTGAGCCACATCAAAAGTTGCCTCAGGATTCACATCACCATCAATCAAAAAATGACCACGATACTTCACGATATGGTGCAACGCAAGATAAACTTCTCGCAAATCATGTTGCTTATCATCATCCATCAACGCCTTCCGCAAATGATAAATCGTGGGATACGCCGCATAGAATTCCTGATCGGCTGCAGGCGTACCAAAAACAGCTGCCCCATTAAACCCTTGGGCATCCTTTTGAAAGGCCTTTAAATTTTGTTCATCATTGGGATTCACCCATGAATACTTTAGGCGTGCCAAAAAATTCTCGTCAACTTTGGCCAGCTCAGGCGCAAAAATCTCATTCAATAAGCGCAACCGCCAACGACGGCGCGATAACCGGCGCCGGGTTGTTCGATAACCTCGACGCTCTTCAGCGGTACTAGCTGAATCAAACAGCCGTACCCCAACGAGATTTTTACCCTTGGCGCGTTTCAATTTGTAATCATCACCGATGACCGCCCAGCCAACTGAGCCGGTACCAATATCTAATCCAACACTATATCCCATATCATTAACTTCCTTCATTGGTTTATTTAAATTATATACCCCCACTAAATAATGCGCATCTGTCAGCCTGTTTAAAATGCGAATACACAAAAAGCGCCAGTAACTTACCTTCGTATAAACTAGGTTACATAAATACAATCCATCCAAAATATGCGTTTACTATATACTTATTGCTATATACACAACCCGTTACAATTTCCAAGAACAAATCAAAAAAAGCCGGTGCACTACACCGACTAATCCCGTTAACTTTAGATACATTGGCTCCACAATCGCCCACAAATTAGATAACCAATTTTTGCTTCAACGCTTCTGTCAAGGCTTGCGAAAAGTTGATACCGGCCTCACGTGCAATCCGATCCACATAGGCCGGAATGGTTAACGTTTTTTTGACTAATTTGTTGGCCTCTTGCTCTCGCACTAAAGCCGTGTTGACTTTGATCGCAATTAACCGTTCACCTGCTTTTTCAGTGATATCCTTGGCATGCGTAAACGCTGGAATCGGGATTCCTTTGTCCTCGGCTGTCCATAGATACAACTCCAGTGCTTCTTGTGCCATATCAATCGCGTCTAATTCATCATTCCCAAATGTAAATACGCTTGGAAAATCAACGAATTTAACGCCCACCGCATCACCATCATCATATAAAGTTGCATAATATACATATTTCATATTTTTAATTGTCATGGTTGTCCTTTTATTTTGTGTCTTCAATTAGTTTTAAAATACTCTTAGCAGTTCTAATGGGCAATGCTTTGTTTCCATGCAGTGGGATTGTCAGAACTTCTTTGACTCCCTCTTTTTCAAAGCTATGCTGGCTGCCCCGCACTCTATTTTCGCGCCAGCCGTTTTTTCGTGCCAACTTTGCCAAGAACTTATATTTGTATTAAACCACAACTGCCTCCTTATGCATTTATCATAACACGTGCATTTATACGTGTAAATTGCTATTTCTACCTTTTTTACCCCCTACACTAAGAAGATGCCTCAAAATCTAAAAAACGCTAAAAAAAGCCTGGCAATTATCAAAATTACCAAGCTCACTTTATAGATTCGATTAATTACTTAGCCAACTTTAAGACCTTCGCGGCAACATAATACAGCGCCCCAGTCAAAGCCATTGAAACAAACGTAGCCCCAACTGTATCAGCAATGAAGCCAACTTGCTTAACACCAAAGTACATCAAGACTCCAAGCGCCCACGTAATGACGGCAATCCAATTAATTCCGCCGTTATACCAGTACTTACCCTTGACCTTAGTGAATTCAGCCAGTTGGTAATCGCCCTTGCGCACAAAGAAGAAATCAACCAAGAACACGGCGATTTCAGGGCCTAAGAACATCCCAATCGCATCCAAGAAGGTGATGAAAGTATCCAAGAATGAATTCACCACAATCGGAATCAATGACACCAAAGTTGCCCCCAACGTCACAATCCACAAGGCTGGGGTCAACTTCAACTTATGAAACATATTCGTCAATGCTGATCCAGCGGCCATCAAATTAACCGCATTGGCTGTCGTCGAAGTAATCACGATGACCAACAAAGCCAAGATTCCCAATCCCAGTTTTGAGGCAATGGTTGAGGGATCAGAGTTGTTTGGATCAAAATTATTCAACGTAATCGCTGTAGCAATCGTGGCAATCAAACCAACAAACGCAAACCAGAACAGCCCGATATTAGCACCTAAGAATGACATGGTCGTCGCCGCTGTTTTATTGGGCGTGAAGCGTGAGAAATCAGACGCTGCCGTCACCCAGGCTAGATTGAAGGCCGCCAAGACGTCAACCACCGCCCCAGAACTCATGTGCACCCCACTTGGAGCATGCCAAGCCATAATATCATGCAAGGAAACCGTCTTCAACACGACGACCGTTTCCCAAATTACAAAGACAAACACCAAAATGATGCCGACCCGTTCGATCATCCGCACCGACTTTTCACCCAGTGAAATACTAATCAAGTGCAAAATCGACATGATGACAATCCCGATAATCAACCCAGTATTGCCACCCTTGGTTCCATATGCGGCCCAACCAAAAATATCTTTAAAAATAACTGAAATCGAAATAGCGGCAATAAAGGTGTTTGTGGCCGCCCAACCAATGAATTGCACCAAATTAATAATTGATGGGACAAATGACCCCCGCAAGCCAAATGAAGCCCGCGTCAACGCCATGGCTGGCAAGCCCGTCTTATACCCCATGTAGCCCGCTAACGCCAACAAGACGTAGCTCAAGACCCCGGTGATGATTAAGGTGGTTGAAGCCGTCATCATCCCCGCAGCGGCAATCACGCCACCAATGTACCAAGTTCCGTTGTTGGCATTGGCACCAACCCACGTGGCAAACATGTCCCACTTCGTCATGGCGCGTTGTTCCATCGGAATCGCGTGCACCTTACCAAATTGCTTATTTTCCATTTCATCCTCCTTAGTTATCTCACGGGATAACAGTTAAAAGTTACTGACAAATAGTATACGCCCTAAGCTTTCATTTTTCCATCATTTTGGACCACAAAAAATACCCCGCTTTAACAACGGGGTAGCTAACTAACTCTTTACTTTAATTCCACGGTCTCACTCTTACCATGCGAGAACGAATGCACGTTGGTCACGTCCAAGAAAAACGAAACAATCGGCACCCCGATAATCAAGCCCCATGGTCCGATTAAGGATTCCATGAAAATCAACGTCGTCAACGTGATGAAAATTGGTAATTCTGAACGTGATGACATCAACTTAGGATGCAAGAAGTACGCTTCAAAGGCATGCACTAACAAGATAAAGATCAAAATCTCAAGCGCCAGCCACAGTCCACCAGTCGAATACGCAATAATCGTCAGTGGAATCATTGAAATCAACACGCCGGCAACTGGTACCAAGCCCAAGACAAAGACCATCATCCCCAAGACGACTGGCGATGGCATCCCAAAGATTGAGAACCCCACCAGCATAATCCCTGTATTCACCAAATCAATAATAATTTGGACTTCGATGATTTGCCCCAAAATATAGGCAAACTTACGCGTCAACGTGAAGATTTGCTTGAAGAAGCCTGGGAAATCCGACAACAAGAATTGGCTCCCAAAATTGCGCATTGAATTAAAGGTCAACGCAAAGATGAAACTCAAGAACAATGACAATACAATTTCTGAGGCAGCGGTCCAAACACCCTTCAACACCCCAAATGAATTTTGCAACAAAACTTGGGCAGCTTCACCGACTTTGGCGCCGATATCATATTTGTCCAAATAGTCGGCCACATACGTTTCTACATGGGGATAATCCTTTAAGCTGTGCATCACGGCCTTGTACAAGTACTCACCTTGTTCATAAAACATCGGTGCCAAATACGAAACAATCGTGACAAACAACGCGATAACGGCTAAGTAAAAAATGATCACTGCCAAGATATATGGCAACTTGAGATACCGTTGTAATAATCGCGCCCCACTAATTCCCAAATACGAAAAGATCAACATAAAGAGGACTGGCGACATAAATTTGTGGAATACAAAAACTAATCCCATCAACAATCCTAAGACTAAGTACCGTTGGCTTTTTTCTTGCCACCACCAATTTTTTACTGTGTCAAACATACTTCCCCACCTTCTTACATATTATAAATTCATTATACTGTTTTTTACGCTGGAATACTGGTTTAATGCGCATTTCCACAGAAAAAAGATTGAGGTTTCAAGCCTCAATCTTTCATTAATTTAAGTTCTCAATTAGTTATCCCATTCACCAGTAAAGTTAGAATCAACACGGAAATTTGGTGTGAACTTGTAATTATCAGTCGTTCCGATATAGGCATCATCCAAGTAAACCTTAGTAATACTTGTGTTGTCCTTAGTCCGGAACTTCACAATTGACATATCATCAAATGAATATTGAACAACATACGTTCCCTTGTCAGTACTCCAGCCAGCAATCTTCTTTCCAACCCGAGTATGCTCTAAACGTGAGTACAAGATTGATTCTGTCGTTACTACACCAGGTGCTTGCTCTTCTTCTGTAACTAGGGTAGGTGTTTCTAGAAAACGCATTGCATTATCCATTGAACTAACCGTAATCACATTGTTTTTTTCGTCAAATGCAACACGAATATACATCGTACTTGCGCTCACAAGTGGTGTGCCAATAAAACTAAATCCTGCCATCGCTGTTACAGCTAACATTGCTACTTTTTTAAACATTATATTTTCCTGTGCTTCCTTATTAGTATATGTCTATTATAATAGATTAAACTACTGATAGTAGTGTAATTTTCGAATTCAACCCCACTTTGTCGATTTTAGGGGGTTTAACATTTAAAAATGCGCTAAATCAGACTTTTTTTGCACTATTCGAAACTTTTTTGCCCGCTATGCATCGCTAAAACTAAAAAAGCTTAAGTGTAAACTACACTTAAGCTTTCATTTATGGAGCCGAGGGGAGTTGAACCCCTGTCCTACCATCTTGGCACTAACACATCTTCGCTCATAGTCGATTAATTTAAATTTCGCTTCATGCACGCCAATCAACACGGCGATCACTTCGGCTAATCTGATTATCCTCTTGGCAACCACTTCAGATGGGAGGGTTACCCGCAGATTACAGTTTGATGATTAAGTTCAATTAGCAATCATAACTAAACTTAATTAGGCGTGCTGGTGTTTAGGCAGCAACCGCCATATTGTTTGAATTTTTTGCAGTTAAATTCGTCTGAGTGGATTATAGGGCCACAACCCCTAAGCGCAGTACTAGCTCAAACAATGCTAGTCGATTCCGTAACGACCCCGATACGGTGGTTTAAGTATAGCGGATTTTTGCCTCTGTTTCAACCATGCCAAAATAAAAAGAGCTCCAAGTTTGCGCGCGAGGAGCTCTTAATAAAGCAATGTCTCAATGTTGGATAAAAAATTTTATCCCGTTATGGGCTCATTAGCATTTTGAATAACTAAATTATAACTGATAAATATGAAAAATGTTAGACCCTGTCCATAGTTTTTCATTAATCTGCTTTATGCGTGGCTTTAATTAAGCGCGCCACACTTTCTGCCGTAGCTTCTAGATTGTAGCTTGCTTTATCGATGGCGACTTCCAAGGTTTGCACGCCTGGTAAAATTGAAAACACCGCATCGACACCAGCTTCATATAAGGCCTCGACATCGCCAATGTGAGCTGCCAAGCCCACGACCATGGCTTGCGGATTAACCCGCTTGGCTTGGGTGGCGACGGCAAATGGGCTTTTGCCAAAGTGCGTGAGATTATCAAGAGAACCTTCGCCAACTACCACCACATCAGCATCCGAAACGGCCTGTGTGAAACCAGACACGCGCATCAAAAATTCGGCCCCCGACTGGCGGGTCGCATTGGTAAAGGCTAACAATGCAAAGCCTAAGCCGCCAGCTGCCCCAGCGCCGGGTTCATCAGGATTGTGGTGATCACAAACCTTAGCCACGGCTTGCGCATATTTTTCCATCGCATAATCTGCGCGCACTAATTGATTTTCAGTGGTCAAACCTTTTTGCCGGCCATAGACAAATGTGGCGCCATTATCTCCGAGCAGTGGATTTTCCACGTCTGAAATCACAATCATTTCAGTTTGGGCAATCCGCAGATCAATGCCAGTAATATCCACAAATTCAATATCCCGCAAATTATAGGGAATTGGTTCCAATTCATGATGCCTAACATCATAGAATTTAACGCCCAACGCGGCCGCCATGCCAATTCCACCATCATTGGTCGCTGAACCCCCCAAGCCCATGTAAATGCGCTTAATACCTTGGTCTAGCAACTTAATAATCAATTCACCAAAGCCAAATGTATTTGTCGCCAACGGATCGACCGTCGATGGATTAATGTATTGTAGACCACTCGTTTCAGCAACTTCAATCGCCGCACTGTCCCCGTCAATACTCAGGCCATATTTAGCTTCGACCGGTTCCAAATACGGGCCTTTGACTTGCATCGAATGTAGCGTCCCATTCCGCGTCGCAACCAAAACATCAACGGTTCCATCACCACCATCCGCCATTGGCATCAGCGTATAACTAGCGTCTGGCATTATTTTATTAAACCCTTTGTAAATCGCCTGTGTCGCATCTTTAGAAGTCAAACTCCCCTTAAACGAATCTGGCGCAATTACGATTTTCATTTAAACACCTCATCCAAAACTTTCTAGTTATATCTTACCGCATTGCTTGACTGAAAATTATTCTTCTTTATTTTTTGACGAAAAAGGCATAATGATGTTTTTGACTTTATACCGCAATTCCAGCTGACCCAAGACCATGAAACAGCCAAAGATCAAGCCAAACACCATTCCCGAAAAATGCCCACCGTTGGAAATATTCGGAGTTGTCAGTGTCGCCTGCACACAAAAGATTAATAACACCATGTACATGACTAGTGGAATGCTGAGTAGGAATTTTTTATAAATGACAATCCCCATGAGCATCACCGGTAAGGTCAAAGTCATCATCGCAAAATCAATCCCTGATGCTCCAACGGTCAGCATTTTTGAAGTTTCATGGACATTGACCCCAGTTACTAACATGGCAACTAAGATGAAGACAATGTAGAGTGAGCGAATCATGAACGTCTCAACAACCCCGCCAATGATGAGAAAGGCTACCATATTGGTCGCCAAATGGGTGAAACTCGCGTGTTCGATGGTGTGAAACATCGATGCCAATAATAAACTTGGTTGGCTGCCAATTGTATTCCGATTATATTCTTCAATTTGAGCAATGGTTGGCGTGCCAAACGGATCACTACCAACTAAGTTTGAACCGTGCATGAAGATATATACATTGATAGCGATGAATAACAGCGTCACAATTGGCCATTGATTTAGTCGTGAATTAAACATGGGCATAGAACCTCTCAATTTTAATTTATATGCTTAGTATGTCAGGTAAAAACAAAGATTTACGGATGCTTACCCTAGTATTTTAGTGGTTATTCATGAATTTATGAGCAAATTCCGGTATACTTGAATACATTGAAAAAGAGCTGACATTACTGTCAGCTCTTTTTTGGCAAAACGCCATGTTTAGCACTCTCTCATAAACGTGTTCAACCTGGCTGCATTCCTTACCTAACGTCCTTTTGCCACCTCACGCTTTCAGCGCAAGGCATCAAAACAACGTTAGGACGGAACGCAAAACGCCATGTTTAGCACTCTCTACTTATGATCCGGATTAGGGAAGAAGTTCAAGTAATCCTTTTCCGTTGCGAAATTCTTTACAATTGCATTTTCTGTGTCTGGGTGGATATTTGGTAATTGATAGTTTGAACTATCCGTCTTGATGTAGAATTCTGGGTACGTTGTCCGACCAGTTTCCTTTGTCTTATATGACCATGACTTGCAATCCCATGATGTTGAAGTTGACACCCAAGTATATTGACCATACTTGTGATTAATCACCTTCTCCCAACCAGCAGTATATCCATCTTTGGCAAGCGCTGGCGTGGTGTTTGTGTATGGACGGATGGTAACGTAATCATCAGCACTAATTGTGCCCTTTTGGATCAAATCATCAACCAATTGCAATTCGTTGTAATTATTGCCATCAAGGTTTTTCATAAATGGACCATCAAATTGCTTAATTGATACCCATCGTGAAACTGGAATATTATATTCTGCGCCATCATGCACGTTGTATGGGCGATAAACACCTGTCCATTCCCCACGTGATGCACCAGTAGCTGTGCAGTTTAATTGGTAGTACTTTCCAAATTGATTTTTGTTCGTAATTTCGCCCTTTTGATTCTTATCAATTCCTGAAATGTAATCAAATGTCGTTGCATACGCATTGGCTGGATTGAAGTGGAAATAATCGTCTGAAGTATGGCTGAAAGCTGTAACTTCCTTGACGGTTTCCTTATACTCCCAATGGCCTTCACACGCCGATGCTTTGACCCCCACTAAACTCGTAGCGGCTGCGGCAGTAACGGCAGTCAATGCCAATACAGTAGTAATCTTCTTAATCATGTTCTTAAAGCTCCTATGTGGATAAATTTTTTTCAACAAGTGAATATATTTATATTAACTTAATTTCGGACTAAACTACGAATAGTTTCTTAAAACATACCACTTGTGCCGTTTTTTCGGATTTTAAACAAAATTCACGCTGGATATGACGTAAATTTGAATTTTTGTGGTTGAATTCGAAATTTTTGTGTCAATATTCAAAAAAATCCACATTGTTTATTCAAACAATGTGGATTTTACAAATTAATTCGTCTTCGCTGCAAATAACCAGGCGATATAGGTTGTGCAGAAATGATGGGCGACATTTGGACCATCAGGTGAGGTTGGTAAATACTTCAACACCTTTTTATATGCCTGCGCTTTTTCAGAAGTTTGCACCACATTTGATACCACCGCCGAAACCACTCTTTTTAACTTAGGTGTCGCAAAGGGTTGATCGCCAATGAAGGCATTTGAATATGAATGGAAGAATTCTTCAGCTGAAAACCATTCATTGACTTTTTTCTTATCGCTGATTTGAACCCCAACTTCTTCAGGCGTCGTAAAATCAATCAAGTTTGGACAAATGTCATGTAGCGATGTCGCAAAGCCATGCACCCCACTGCCGTCATGCTTGAGGCGCGCTGCTAATGTGGTATATTCGAAACCATCCCCAAAGCCTACCCCAGCATTGATATCAGCCGCTGAATACAACACCCGCGTATCGTTAACGCCCAGTGAACCGACATTTTTGTACGTCTTTAAAAATTCACCGTACGTTTCTGGGGTCACCGTTTTGGGATTAAACAAGGTATGCACCGTGCCCACATGTTGATAGCCCCATTTAGTGATTGGATTTGTTGGTACGAAGTCTAAGGGATTTACAATCGAGTGAATATTATTGTAGGCACCATTCTTATACGCCTTTACTTCTGGTTGATCATCTACCGTATTTTCCTCAATTCCTGGATGATATGCTTGCGTTGGTGCAATTGCATACACTAATACATCATTCTTACTGATTGGTGTTGCATTGGCGTTGATAACACTGTGTCCTGACATCAACCCCCGATTTGCTTCAATATCTTTGTCAAACAGATAGCCTAAACATTCAGAAGTCCCACCTCCACGGCTGTGACCGGTGATAAACAACTTGTTGACGGTTTCTGGACTAATGGTTTCGCTATGTGCCAAGCAGTATTCGCCAAATGTGTCATAGACTTTCTTCCCGAGTGTATATATGTTGTTTTCCCAAAATTTTGCCAAGTCTTGACCATCCCCAAGGCTCCAACGAAAATCACCGTTCCATTCTTTACTATCTGGCGTCCCGCGTATAACTACGATAAATGAATTGGCTTGTTTGCCATCAATTTCAACAGTTTTATGGGCAATCGTGTATGCAATGTTTGTAGCTGAATTATATTTGTCATTCGCGCTCAAATCAAAATTATATAGTTGAATATCATCATAACCAAGGATTTTCAAATCTTTATTAGTATAACCAGGCTTGTCATCGTCATTGAGGTCTTTACTGTAGCAGGACTGGCTCAATACGGCCCCCATCTTGGCCAATGCTGGATTATAAACCTCAGCAGTTGGATAGTTATTGGTTGTCAACGCCGTTTGGGGCACGTCGATATATGATTCCGTCGTTTTATTGATTGATGCATTTGCCACATACGCTGTTTCAGGACGCACCGATAGCCTAGTTGTCTTTAACGTATCGTGGTTGCTTGAAATCGTATCTGAAATTAACTTTGATGACCCCGCAGCTAAACCGGCTGTCACCATCAATAGGAGCCCTGCGCGTTTTACGATTTGCTTCTTCATAATTATTACCTCTTTATATTTTATTTGTGTGTCTCAATCAACATGAATAATCTTCTACACAAAATCATCATAAAGGCAAACTTTCTTCGCATTTATTTTTGATTTTTCTACGTTAAGCGCTTACAAGGCCGATATATCAGAGAAACTAATTTAAACTAATTGTGCTCTTATAACCTAATACTCCGCGTTCCGTTCAATATTAAATCAATAAATCATGTTATATTGAAGCAAGAATGATTTTCAAAATCATTTTTGAGGAGGGTCTGATTATGCAAAAACAAATTACTATAATGTTGGAAGATTCACTAGATTCAGCAACACCCCAGCAAAAAATTGTCGCCCGCTACATGATTGAACATTTTCGTGACGGGATTAATCAAAACGCTAAAATTATCGCCGCAGAAATTGGGGTTTCTGAAGCAACAGTTATTCGCTATGTTAAAAGTTTAGGATTTGAAACCTATTCCGATTTTCGTAATCACATTATTCGCCAAGAAAAGGCGATTGTCGAAAATAAACTCAACTTTTCAGATATCACCGGGACCGAAAATGAAATTGAGGTCATTGAAAAAATGGCCCACCGTTGGAACAACACCATCGCTGAGTCGGTTAATATTAGCGACACTGAGGCTTTGAAAAATATCGTGAATTTAATTCATGACGCTAAAGTACTCTTCGTTTATTCGAACGGTTTTTCAAATTGGGCAGCCATGGACTTGGCAAATATTTTTAGATTATTTGGTAAACACGTTGAAATGGTCGACGACATCGATTTTCTCCACAATCTACTTCTTTTGCATAATACCGATAAACTGTTAATTGCGATGTCTAAATCCGGGGAAGATCCAAAATTCAATCCGATTATTAGGTTATGCCACGATCAAAATCTCACAATTGTGGGGATTACTGGTAACACCAAGTCGACCTTGGCTGTCAATTCTAAATATATTTTAAAAACCTTAAGTGGTAATCCACTCTATCCGCTCCGTGACAGTGGTATGACCATACTGTCACAGCTCTTCATTACCCATTCAATTTATCACCTATACACCTTGATGTACTTTCAAGAAGGTGTTGAAAACTGGGATAAGATTCGCCAGCACATGAGTAATATCTTCTAATATAAAATAAATAAAAAACCACCCACGTGAACAAATCACGCGGGTGGTTTTAATGTTAAAACTTCTATTATTTAGCATATTCAACTGAACGCGATTCACGAATCACCGTGACCTTAATGTGGCCAGGGTAATCCAAGTCTTGTTCAATTTGTTCCTTCATATCATGCGCCAAAACTTGCGCCTCAAAATCAGAAACCGCCGCTGGTTCAACCATTACGCGCACTTCACGACCCGCTTGGATCGCAAATGACTTTTCAACCCCATTGAAGCCATTTGCAATCGCTTCAAGTTGTTGGAGTCGTTGAACGTAATTTTCAAGTGATTCTGACCGGGCGCCTGGACGGGCAGCAGAGATTGAATCTGCTGCAGCCACCAAGACGGCGATAATTGATTCCGGTTCAGTATCCCCGTGGTGCGAGGCAATCGCATTGATAACCACTGATTTCTCTTTGTACTTGGTTGCCAATTCGACACCCAATTCTACGTGTGAGCCATCAACTTCGTGGTCAATTGCTTTACCAATATCGTGTAATAATCCTGCGCGCTTGGCAAGGGTAACATCTTGTCCTAACTCGGCAGCCAACATGCCAGTTAGTTTCGCAACTTCTACTGAGTGAACGAGTACGTTTTGTCCATAACTAGTCCGGTAATTCATGCGTCCAATCGTCTTGATCAAATCTGGGTGCATACTATGCAACCCAAGGTCAAAGACGGTTTGTTCACCGACTTCACGAATATGCTCATCCATTTCCTTGCGTGACTTTTCAACCATTTCTTCAATCCGCGCGGGATGAATCCGGCCGTCAGCAATTAACTTTTCAAGAGCATTTTTCGCGATTTCTCGCCGAATTGGATCAAATCCACTAAGGACTACCGCTTCAGGAGTATCATCGATAATCAAATCAATTCCAGTTACAGTTTCAATAGCCCGAATGTTTCGACCTTCACGACCAATAATTCGGCCCTTCATATCGTCATTAGGCAACGCAACAACAGAGACGGTGGTTTCAGCCACCATGTCTGCTGCTGACCGCTGAATGGCTTCGACAACCAAGTTCTTGGCTTTCTTATCCGCTTCAGCAGCTGCTTGTTCTTCACTTTCTTTAATCATCACGGCACGTTCTTGAACAAGTTGCTTTGCCGTTTCTGACAAAATTTGTTCACGTGCTGAGTCACGACTCATCTGGGCGACATCGACCAGTTTAGCTTCACGTTCAACCAATAAGGCTTCGGCGCTTTGCTCTTTATCGTTAACACTTTGACGTTGTTGATCAAGTTTCTTTTCTTTATCAGCGATGACTTCTTCACGTTTCTGTAAAGATTCATCCTTTCGATCCAGCACAGATTCACGACTTACCAAGCGCTCTTCTTGTGTCTTAACTTCGCGACGACGCTCAGTTAATTCATTTTCAAGGCGATCTTGGTAACGTTGGCTTTCATCACGCGCTTCGACCAAAGCAGTTTTCTTCAAATGCTCTGCGTCGACTTCCGCTTGATGCGCGATATCTTGTGCTGTTTTATTTGCGAGTTGGAGTGCATTGTTAATTTTAACAGTAGCAATTTTATATCCAACAACAAGTCCAATTACAATTGCGACAAGCGACACGAGGATGATCAATAATGCAGTGTTCATCTGTATCTCCCGTCTATTAAGTCAAATAATATTTAACTTATAGGTTTTTTTGCGCTTATTAACACAAGTTTCATATTAAGCTTTTATCCGTAATCTGTCAACGATATACCTGTTTTATGAAAACGATTAAAATGCCGTCATATCAAGCTTTCATCCATAAAAAAAGAGCGTCCGTTAGACACTCTTAACATTTATTCATCTGTAGCAACAACTTGGGCTAAGGTTAACGACAAAATCAAGCGAATAATCACCGCAATAATTGGGGCGATAAACAGCAACGGAGTAATAAAGACCCCAATGCCACCTGCTAATAAAATCAAGACCACTGATAAGATTGTGGCCCAGTTGAGCACACGATGATCATTGCGCGACAAACTGTCTGCCGTATTCCACAATTCATGCAAAATATCGATATTTGGCATTTTAACATCAGCAAATTCCAAATTATCGCCAATTGAAATCACCATAGCGTCTGTTACACCCTCTGGCACCGCTTGATTGGTAACCAAAATAGTATTTTCTGTTTGCAAAAATTCAGCTTGCTTGGCCAACTTATCATCCGCCGGTAAATCAGTTTCCACCGTTGCCAGCGTACTCATCACCTTTTGGAGGCCTTCTACTGAGCCGCGCGTGTCCGCAGAAAAGACATGGAATTTAATGCCCCGTTGATTAAAGAAACGGTCAAATGACATCAGCGATACGTCATAGTGCGTGGCAAATGACAAAATACCCACCACTTGGACCCCATCAACAATATATGAAACGGAATTACCCAAATCAATCAAGGCCTCTAAAGTCGTGTCATTGATGGCATAATTAGCAGCTGCATAATTGGCAGAAACAATTGAGAAAGGTTCGTTATTAATCACCCCTTTGACCCCCACCAACGGCACCAATTCGGGCTCAGTAGCATCACTTGGGTATACACCATAATTACGTGCATACTGCATAATCGCATCAGATAGCGGATTGTCAAAATTTTGTAGCAAGCCTGAGGTGATGCCTAAAATATCAAAATCACTATAGCGGTCATCTAAACTAGAGATTGAACGAATATTAACATCCCCAGTCGTCAAGATACCATTCTTTTCAATGACGATGTCGGTGACCTTGGAAATATTGTCTAAAACATGCGGATTTTGAAAAGTCATCCCTAGTTCAGCCAAATCCCGTAAAATATTAAACCGGCGCCAGGCTGCCCACATCGCAGGCCAACGCGGATCAAAAACGATAAATACGGCCACCGCTACGGTGAGGCCGGATTGCCAATTAACGGTTAAGCCATAAAATAATGCGGCATAAATCGCAATAACTACGGCAATCATTTGTAACCGTTTAGCCGACGTAATCCCCGGTGTGTCCAAGGCAATCACGCGTTCACGCCGTTGCATAATCCCCAGGGTGACCATTAAGCCTGCCCAACCCAAGAGCATGATTGGGAGCGTCATCGTTTGGACAAACACACCTTTGGCTGGTGCAAATAATAACCATACCAAAACAACAAACCAAACTGATTGACCCACAATTGGGAGCCAAAGCGTGGTGAGCCCTTCTTCTTTTTGTTGCACGATGGCTTGTTTAATCATGCCAAAATCAAGCCAAATCAGTAATAAGGCCGGAATGGCGAGCATAATTTTGGTTAAATAAGGAATATCCAACGATATTAGGGCGTTGCCACCCATGACAACGGGCATGACAAGTGCGGTCAAGACCGCCATCACAAACGCCACGATTGCATATCGCAAATACCGTAACTGAACTGTTAGCATAAACTATCCTCTCATTTTTCATCTTATAATATCAAAGTAACCGGTTTGTGGGATTAGTGCAAATAAATACACTAAAAAAGCCGTTTTCTTAAGAAAACGGCTACAAATCTTGATTGCGGGAGCAGGATTTGAACCTACGACCTTCGGGTTATGGGCCCGACGAGCTACCAGACTGCTCCATCCCGCGATAATAAAAAGGAGAATGTGGGATTCGAACCCACGCGCCGGTTTCCCGACCTGACGGTTTTCAAGACCGTTCCCTTCAGCCAGACTTGGGTAATTCTCCATAAGTAGTATAAAACCACTTGTATAATAATAGTCGATTCCGCCCTAATTGTCAACCATATCGGCTGGATTGACCCACGTATCATATTGTTGTTCAGTCACAAAGCCCGACCTGAGCGCCGCGTCTTTTAGGGTGATCCCCTCATGATAGGCCGCCTTGGCAATTTGCGCCCCTTTTTCATAGCCAATATGTTGATTCAAGGCCGTCACTAACATCAACGATTGGGCAACAAACTCTTGCATCCGCGCTGAATTTGGTTGCAAGCCAATCAAACAATGCTGTTCAAATGACGTTAACGCATCCGCCAACAAATTAATTGACTGTACGAAATTATACGCCAACACCGGCATAAAGGTGTTTAATTCAAAGTTACCTTGACTGGCGGCAAACCCGATTGTGGCATCATTGCCCATCACTTGGACAGCAACCATCGTTAGGGCCTCACATTGCGTGGGATTCACTTTACCAGGCATGATGGAACTCCCTGGTTCGTTGGCAGGAATTGTGATTTCACCTAAGCCAGCCCGGGGGCCAGACGCCAACCACCGAATATCATTGGCCATCTTCATGGCGTTGCCAGCCAACGCTTTTAAGGCGCCATGCACAAACACAAGCGCGTCTTTGTTAGCCAGGCCATGAAATTTGTTGGCATCTGCGACAAATGGGGTCCCCGTTAGTTCACTAAGGGTTGCTAAAACAGTCTCAGTATACGCTCCAGAGGCATTCAAGCCAGTCCCAACTGCTGTGCCGCCAATTGGTAACTGGCGTAATTCAGATAAACTCAATTCCAATTGTTGGGCCGTATGCTCCAAAGCACTCCGCCAACCAGAAATTTCTTGGCTAAAGCGCATTGGGGTGGCGTCTTGTAAATGCGTCCGCCCCAGTTTCAATTGGTCATGATTAGCGGCTTCTAACAGTTGGAGGCGGGCAATGATGGATGCCAAACTGGGCAATAATTTGTTTTCAATCGCCAAAACCCCCGCAATGTGGATCGCACTTGGAAAGACATCGTTTGAACTTTGACTCATGTTCACATGGTCATTGGGATGCACCTCAGCCGTGAGTGGCGTTAAATGGGCAATCACTTCGTTGACATTCATATTTGTCTGCGTGCCAGAACCCGTTTGCCAAATCACAAGCGGGAATTGATCAGCATGCTGCCCGGCGATGATGGCTTGGGCAGCTGTTTGGATCGCCTTGGCTTTATCAGCGGCAAGTTTACCACTAGCTTGATTGGCCTTGGCCGCCGCAAACTTAAGCATCGCCAACGCTTGAATTAATTCATGAGGCATGTGTTGGTCCCCAATTTGGAAATTCTGCCGGCTACGTTCAGTTTGGGCGCCCCATTTAGCCGTGATTGGGACATTGACTTCACCCATCGAATCGAGTTCAACACGATACGCATTCAGCATCATTAGTGGCCTCCTTTTCGCCAAGCAGCACCCACCGCTTGGGCAACATTTGTCGCAACATTTGGATCAAAGGCGGATGGGATAATATTAGTGGCTGAAATTTGTTCAGCTGGAATTGTTTCCGCAATCGCTTGGACCGCAGCTAATTTCATCTCTGTCGTAATTGATTTGGCTTGCACGGCCAAGGCCCCCTTAAAGATGCCTGGAAAGGCCACGACATTGTTGATTTGATTAGGATAATCTGACCGCCCAGTGGCCATCACCGCTACCCCACTGGCCATCGCGATTTCATATGCGATTTCAGGATCAGGATTAGCCATCGCAAAAACAATCGGCTCAGTCGCCATACTTGCAATCATGGCTGGCGTCACCACATTTTTTACCGACACGCCGATAAACACATCGGCAGCATCCAATGCCAAGGCTAAATCTCCTTGCAAGCGTTGCGCATTAGTCGTTTCAGCCAGCATAATCTTTTGATCAGCTAAATTATCACGCCCAGGATATAAAATCCCAAACTCATCAACGGCGATAATGTCTTTGACCCCAAGCGCTTGGAGCATCTTGATGATCGCCGTTCCAGCCGCACCTGGGCCATTCAAAACGACTTTAATCTGTTTGAATTGCTTGCCCACCACTTTGAGCGCATTCGTCAAGCCCGCGGCCACCACGATCGCTGTCCCGTGTTGATCATCATGAAAAACTGGGATGTCTAATTTAGCGTCCAACCGCGCTTCTAATTCAAAACATTTTGGTGAGCCAATATCCTCGAGGTTAATGCCCCCAAAAGCCGGCGCCAGATTTAGAATCGTTTGTTCTAATTCAGCTAAATCTTGGGTTGCCAACGCCAATGGCACAGCGTCAATCCCACCAAATTCCTTAAACAAAATTGCCTTGCCTTCCATGACTGGTAAGCTCGCCTGGGCGCCGATATTGCCCAACCCCAAAACGGCTGACCCATCTGAGACAACGGCGACAGTATGACTTTTACTTGTATATGTATAAACTTGGCTTTCATCAGCAGCAATTTCACGGCATGGTTGGGCAACGCCTGGCGAGTAGACCGTCGCCAAATCATCTGCATTAACACATTGCACCGTGCTGACCATCGCAATCTTACCTGGGTAAGCTTTATGTACTTCTAAGGCACGTTGATTATAATCCATAATCGTTTCTCCATATTTCTGACTGAATTTAAAATTATCGTATCACAATATTTTGATTTTTTGGGGGATTGGCGCAAATAAAATTGCCCTACTAAAAAACGCATCCAGGAAACCTGAATACGTTTTAGTAAATTTATTTTTTCAACCGCAGCGTCATGGCATTTAAGGCCACGATAATAGTCGATAGCGACATCACAATCGCCCCTACCATTGGATCAAGTTTAAACCCAAACGGAATCAACACCCCAGCAGCCAAAGGAATTGCCAAGACATTATAGCCAGCTCCCCACCATAAGTTTTCAGTCATTTTTCGATTAGCTTGCTTGGCCAATTCCAACAACGTAATCACATCGGCCGGATTCGATTTAATCAAGACCACATCCGCTACACTAATCGCAACGTCCGTCCCAGACCCGATTGCAATCCCGAAATCCGCGGTTGCTAAGGCTGGTGCGTCATTAACCCCATCGCCAATAAACATCACTGCCCCGTTTTGTTGATATTTTTGCACTAAGGCAACTTTATCTTCAGGGCGTAAATTAGCTTGGACATCATTAATCCCAATTTCATCAGCCACATGCTTGGCCACCGATTGATTGTCGCCCGTTAACATCACGGGTTGAATCCCCCTTGAACGTAATTCTTTGATATATGCTTTGGCGGTCCGTTTGATCGTGTCACCTTGAATCACGGCACCCAAGACGGACTCATCAGCCACTAAATAACTGATGGTTTGCCCAGTTGCATCAACATTAAAAGTCAGTTGGTGTTGGGTCAAATAGTGTTGATTAACAATTTTGTATTGTGTGCCATCGATGTTTCCAACGATACCGACACCAGTAATTGCTTCGATTTGTTGGGCATCCGGCACTTGTAGTTGCCGGTCTTTGACAGCGGCTAAAATCCCTGTCGCTAATGGGTGTGAACTACCGGCTTCTAAAGCGGCCATCAGCGTCAATACAGTGTCTTCATTAGTTTCATTGGTCCCAACAACGCGTTGTACTTTGAAATCACCATTCGTTAAAGTCCCTGTTTTATCCATCAACGCATATTTGATTTTACCAACCGCTTCTAAAGCTGTCCGGTTTTGGATTAACAAACCATGTTGGGCGCCGATCCCTGTTTGGCGAGCCACCACTAACGGAATTGCCAGTCCCAACGCATGCGGACAAGCAATCACAAAGACCGTGACGGCAATTGGCAATGAATAGGCCAAACCATGCATACTAGTCCAAATCCCAAATGACAAGATGCCAGCAATCAAAGCGGCATAAAACAACCACCCAGCGACCTGATCAGCCAAATTTTCTGCCCGTGACTTGCTAGCTTGGGCTTGTTGCACCATCATTTGAACTTGTGACAAGAAACCTTGTGCGGCTGGCTTAGTCACCAGCATCGTAAAGGCACTATTGCCATTTAAGGCCCCGCCGACCACTGCATCGCCCACGTGCTTCATCACCAGTTGTGATTCACCCGTCAGCAATGATTCATCGATATGCGGCATCCCCGTCAAAACTGTTCCATCCAATGGAATTCGTTCGTTTTCTTTCACCAACACCTTATCATCGGCTTGCAAGGCGCTAACCGGTACATCATGGACCATCGTCTCCATTTGCATATGCGCGATATCGGGCACTAATTTAGCCAACGCATCGAGCGCCGAACCTGCCTTCATGATAGCATTCATTTCGATAATGTGGCCAATCAGCATGATGTCAATCAACGTGGCCAGTTCCCAAAAGAAATTCATGATCATCGCATGGGGATGCATAGCGTTCATAATGGTGGCATACAAGCTGTATACGTAAGCCACCGTGATGCCCATCGTGATTAAAGTCATCATCGCGGGTTGCTTGCTTTGCAATTCCCCCCGCGCGCCATTAAAGAACGGCGTGCCCCCATAAACAAAGACAATCGTGCCAATTAATAAGACCAGCCAATTTTGCCCCGGTAAATTAGTGACGGTAAAGGGCAATTCCATCCCCATCAAAGGCGTCAAAATAATTAGGGGAATCGTCAAAATTAATGACACAATTAATTTGCGATTCATATTCCCCATATGCATCATATGGCCGCCGTGGTTCATCATGGCTCCATGGTCGTGTCCACTATGATCCATATGTGCCATATCATGCCCACTGTGCTCCATGTGTGCCATGTCGTGTCCACTGTGTTCCATCATTGAACAATGGTCATGACCACTATGGTCCATGTCAGCCATGTCATGCCCACCATGATCCATCATGCCCTTGTCATGGTGTGCAGGCGCATTTGTTGTCTGAGCTGCCTTCTCGTGCTCACAATGGTGTGCGTGGTCAGATGCGTCATGCATTGTGTCATGATCCATATGTTGATGTTCATCGTGATTCATAAGCCCGCTCCAAATTCTTTTTTCTTAATTGTACCCTATCCCAACAAAAAAATACCGCTGTTTCAATTTCTTTAAATTGAATCGCGATATTTAAATTGCATCCCAATCAACGCCCTGACTAATATCAGCGGTACCTTCCAAATGACTTCCCCTCAATAATGCTATTTGTAGTTCACCATTCTCTAATAACTCCATTGTTTCCAACATTGCTTCATAGTCAGTTTTACTAATTAAAACAGCTTCCATGTCAGGTGCCTCAGGCGAAACGATTCTAACTGGAGTATGTTCTTCATTAATTTGCTTCAAAATATTTATTAAGTTTTGTTGAGCACTTGCCGGCGAAAATATATTTTGCACAATCACAATTATATCTCCTTTCTGTACACCCACTATAACACAGCCAAATCTTTTTTAGATTCTGATTGAGGACAAAAAAAAGACAAATCAAATTTCTTCGATTCATCTATTCTATCATCTAGTTAGATGCGGACGGCGGGGGTCGAACCCGCACGATATTTCTACCACAGGATCCTTAGTCCTGCGCGTCTGCCAATTCCGCCACGTCCGCATACATCTATGTCATGGAATTCCACAACATAGATAATATTACCAAACTACACCAAGCTAATCAATAGTGCTCACGAACTTTATAATTCGTATAATCAGCTGTATGCAATAATTCATTTGCATTTTGCACGCGTTCAGGGGTCGGTTCAGCCACGCCATCCAATGGATAAACGCGTCCAAGCTTCTCCCACTTGTACTTCCCCATCGTATGATACGGCAAAACTTCCACACGATCGACATTATTCAATGACTTAATAAAGACATCCAGTTGCATCAAATCTTCATCAAAGTCACTCAGCGTTGGTACCAACACGTGGCGAATCCAAACTGGCTTACGCATATCTGAGAGATAGCGCGCAAACTCCAAAATATTGTCGTTCTTCCAGCCAGTTTCTTTCTTATGCCGTTCGTTGTTGATTTGCTTCACGTCATACAAAACTAAGTCCGTAACCGCCAACAAAGTATTGAGCTTTGAGAAAAATGGCTCACGACGGGTAAATGGTTGGCCAGCCGTATCAAGCGTCGTGTGAATCCCCTTCGCCTTGGCTTTAGTGAACAAATCAATTAAGAAATCAACTTGCAAGAGCGCTTCACCACCAGAAACCGTGATGCCGCCATCCTTACCCCAGTAACTACGATAGCGTTCGGCTTCAGCTAACATTTCATCAGCCGTGGCTTCACGCATCTCTTCAGTTTGCAAATCCCACGTATCAGGATTGTGGCAGAATTGACAGCGCATCCGACAGCCTTGCAAGAACATCGCAAAGCGCACACCCGGCCCATCAAAGGTTGCAAAGTTTTCAGTTGAATGAATATATCCAACCGGTGTTGCTAAAATTTGTGTTTCGGTCATTTTCAAGCTCCCTTCACAGTGATTAAAAAAAGCGGTGCGACGTAATTATCGCAGCGCTTTTTTCATCTTACAAGCTGCTATGTGCTGTACGCATCATAACGTCATTTTGTTGTTCTTCCGTCAAATCACGGAACTTAACCGCATAACCAGACACACGAATCGTCAAGTTAGGGTACTTTTCTGGATGTGCTTGGGCATCCTTTAGCAAGTTGTTATCAAAGACGTTCACGTTCATGTGGTAACCACCACGTGAGAAGTATCCGTCCAAGACGTTACGCAAGTTACCAACGATTTCTTCGTGGTTCTTACCCAAAGCACTTGGATTGATGGTTTGCGTGTTTGAAATTCCATCTTGCGCGTTCTTGTAGTTCAAACGTGAAGTTGAGTTCAATGAAGCCAACAAACCGTTGTTTTCACCCAAGTATTCACCGTTACGGTATGAAGGGTTGGCACCAGGTGACAATGGTTCTCCCAACTTACGTCCATCAGGCAAGCTACCAGTAGCCTTACCGTAAACCACGTTTGAAGTGATTGTCAACAATGAAGTCGTTGGCATTGAATCACGATAAGTGTGTTGACGACGGATTTGTGACATGAAGTAATCCAAGACTTGGTTCGCCATTGCATCAGCTTCTTCGTTGTCATTACCATACGTTGGGAATTCGTTTTGTGGCTTGAAATCAACAGCCAAACCATTTTCATCACGAATAACTTGTACGTTAGCATACTTGATGGCCATCAATGAATCAGCAACGTGAGAAATCCCAGCGATACCAGTCGCAAACGTGCGCTTCAAGTTCGTATCCATCAAAGCTAATTGTTCAGCTTCGTAGCAATACTTGTCGTGCATGTAGTGGATCAAGTTCAAAGTATTTACGTACATACCTGCCAACCAGTCCATGACATCCTTGTAGGCTGACCAAACTTCGTCATAGTTCAAAGTATCCCCTTCAATAAGGCGGAACTTTGGCCCAACTTGTACCTTAGTAACTTCGTCGATACCACCATTGATAGCATACAACAAAGCCTTAGCCAAATTAGCACGGGCCCCAAAGAATTGCATGTCCTTACCAGTTACCGTTGCAGACACACAACATGCGATCGAAACATCATCTGATCCCCAGTATTGACGCAAGAGGTAATCATTTTCAAATTGCAAAGCATGTGATTCTTCAGCCACTTCAGCTGCATACGTCCGGAAGCCTTCAGGAAGAGCATCAGCATACAAAACCGTGATATTTGGTTCTGGTGAAGGACCCATTGTGCTCAATGTGTGAAGCAAACGGAAATCTGTCTTAGTAACCAATGACTTACCGTTAAAGGCCATTCCAGCTACTGACAAAGTTGCCCAGATTGGGTAACCAGAGAACAATGAGTTGTATTCTGGCGTACGTGCGAAACGCACCATCCGCAACTTCATTACCAAGTGGTCGATCATTTCTTGGGCATCAGTTTCAGTAATCAAACCAGCTTCTAAATCGCGGTTGATATAGATGTCCAAAAAGGCTGAGATCCGGCCAATTGACATAGCAGCACCGTTTTGAGTCTTAACGGCACCCAAGTAACCAAAGTACAACCATTGGATCGCTTCTTTAGCATTTGTAGCAGGCTTTGAAATATCAAAGCCATACAAAGCAGCCATTTCCTTCAATTGTCCCAAGGCCCTGTTTTGTTCAGCGATTTCTTCACGCAAACGGATAACTTCATCAGTCATCGTACCAGTACCAGTGTTCTTCCAGTCTTGAATCTTGTTCTTGCTCAAGAAATCAATACCGTACAAAGCGATACGACGGTAATCACCGATGATGCGGCCACGGCCATAGGCATCAGGCAAACCAGTCAAAATCTTGTTCTTACGTGCAGCAACCATTTCTGGTGTGTATGCATCAAAGACTCCTTGGTTGTGCGTCTTGCGCCAATCAGTGAAAATCTTGTGCATTTCTGGATCAGTTTCATAACCATTAGAAGTCAACGCTCCTTCAGCCATACGTCCACCACCATAAGGCATGAATGCTTGCTTCAAAGGTTCGTCAGTTTGAATTCCAACAATTGTTTCCAAATCTTGATTTAAATAACCCGCTTTATGCGAAGTCAAAGTGGCTGGAACGTTGTTATCCATCTTCAAAACACCGTTGTGCTCGTGTTCGATATCAAACAAATCATTCAATTGAGCCATCAATTCATCAGTCGCAGCAGTAGGATCTGCCAAGAATGATGAGTCACCGCGGTATTCAGTGTAGTTCTTTTGAATAAAGTCGCGGGTGTTAATTTCGTTTTGCCATTGACCATCTGTAAAGCCATTCCAAGCTTGTGCAAAAATATCAACGTCCTTAAGTGTGGTTGCCATGCAATCGTATCCTCCAATTTATGTTGCGAATGAATAAAGTATTAAATTCAATGATCGCGTAATTAGATACGAATTAGTATCAACTACAATTATTAACGATCAGGTAACTAAGTGCATTTTTCAGCACAGGGATTTTTAAAAGTCACCTGTTTTAGAGTACCGCTAATGTAAGGTCATTCTGCGACCAAATTGTGAATATTTTAAATGGCTAAAGTTAAAGAATTCACATATAGCAAGGATTGAAAGCGTTAACATACAAAAAAGAAGCTACTTATCGATTGATAGTAGCAACTCCTTTTTAGCATACTATTTTGCACTCGGTGGGACCATTGTCAGCCCGATGCGCGAACGTTGAATATCAACATCTTTCACCCAAACCGTCACGATATCACCAACTGAGAGAATTGCGTGGGGATTAATTTCAATCCGCCGCCCCTTCCCATCGCGCGTTTGTTTCACATTCATCTCTTTGATATGCACCAAACCATCTTCGTGCACACCAACATCCACAAACGCCCCAAAATCGACGACATTGCGCACTGTGCCTTGTAATTGCATCCCCGGCTTTAAATCCTTAGTCGTCAACACATCAGAGCGCAAAACGGCTCCTTGTGCCCCAGCCCGTTGATCACGCCCAGGATGTGTCAATGATTCAACGACATCTTTTAGCGTAGGCAACCCAACTTGCAAGCGCTCAGCAGTTTGTGCGTTAACCAACGGATTCAATACAGCCGTTGCCTCACTCCCAGGTTGAACCCCAGTTTCTTTGAGCAAAGCTTGGGCAACGGGATATGATTCGGGATGAATATCAGTATTATCCAACGCATTTTTGCCGTTTGGAATCCGCAAGAACCCGGCCGCTTGTTCATACGCTTTCGGCCCTAATTTAGGCACCTTCTTTAATTGCACGCGTGAACTAAATTGACCGTTCTCATCGCGATAAGCCACAATATTAGCCGCTGTGGTTTTTGTTAATCCAGCAATATGCTCCAACAATTGTGGCGAAGCAGTATTCAAATTAACCCCCACTTGGTTAACGGCCGTTTCCAGCACCGCATCCAATTCAGCTGTCAATTCTTTACCCGGCAAATCATGTTGATATTGCCCAACCCCAACTGCTTGTGGATCGATTTTAATCAATTCAGCCATCGGATCTTGAATCCGGCGCGCAATCGAGATGGCCGAACGTTCCTCAACGTGTAAATCAGGGAATTCTTGCCGGGCAACATCTGATGCTGAATAGACCGATGCTCCCGATTCATTTACCACCACATATTGTAAATCAGGTAAATCATTTTTGATAATCTCAGCGATAAAGGCCTGTGATTCACGCGAAGCAGTCCCATTTCCAATGGCAACCAAGGTTACACCATACTTTTTAACCAATTGAATGATCGTCTTCTTGGCGCCCGTTGGATCCCACTTTGCAGCTTTGTGGGGATAAATCACGACTTTGTCCAAAAACTTACCATTTTCATCCACGACCGCCAGCTTTGAGCCAGTTCGAATCCCCGGGTCAAAGCCCAAAACGACGCGACCACGTAACGGCGCACCCATCAAGAGGTGATACAAGTTTTTACCAAACACTTTAATGGCTTCACCAGCGGCGCGTTCCGTCAGTTCATTGCGGACTTCACGTTCAATGGCAGGCCCAATAAAGCGCTTGTAAGCATCTTTGGCCGCATTGACTAAGACATCTGCCGCCGCCCCGTCTTTAGAGCCAACCAAGCGGAATTTTAGATACCGCTCAATCGCATCGGTATCAACTTCAATCCCTGCCGTCAACACGCCAGCTTTTTCGCCTCGATTGATGGCTAAAATTTGGTGATTGCGGACCTCTTTAATCGTCTGGCTAAATTCATAGTAAAGTTGGAACACACCTTGTTCGTCTTTTTCCTTAGCTCCACGCTTGAGTTTAGCAACCAGCCGGCCATTATCATGGGTAAATTTACGCACCCAATCACGTAACCCACTATTTTCACCAATTACTTCAGCAAAGATTTCGTTGACGCCAGCAAAGACATCGGCCACGGTCACTAAATCTTTGTCAGGATTAATAAATTCAGCGGCCGCCGCCTGCAAATCCTCGGCGGGGAATTTTTGAATTAATTGCGCAAATGGCATCAATCCAGCTTCTTTGGCAATGGTAGCCTTGGTCCGGCGCTTTTGCTTATATGGCAAATAAATATCTTCAACTGCCTGCATCGTTTCAGCGGCAGCCAAATTATTAGCGATCGTTTGATTCCAAGCCTTTTGTTCCACAATGGCTTTTTGTACAGTCACCTTCCGTGCTTGTAAATCTTCTAAGCGCTTGGTAACCGCTTGAATGTCGCGAATTTGAACTTCATCTAAATCACCGGTGGCTTCTTTTCGATACCGTGAAATAAAGGGCACCGTATTGCCATCCGCTAATAATTCAGAGGTCGCAGCAACCTTGGTTTGCGGTAACGCTAATTCTTTGGCAACAGCGGCAACAATGTTAACCACTGGTAAATTTAATTCATCAGCCATGATTTACATCACCGACGTCATGACACGACGAACTTGCTTTAAGAATTCTTCCATTAAAGTATCTTGGTCATGCTCTGATTTTTCAAAAGCTGTCATATCAATGCTTTGCTCGGCAACATTTAATGATTTAGCCATGGCATCAGTCGCTTCATAATAAGCCGTAAATGTATTGACCAAGTTTCCATGCACCCCAATTAAGCGCACTGGTGCCTTTAAGTTTTTGATATCAGCGACGGCATTTTTGTAGACTTCAACGACATCATCAAATTCAGCTGAAATTTCTTCAAATTCAGTTTTTGGTAATGCAGCGACTTGATCTGCATCAATTGCATCACGCAACTTCTCAAAATATGGCGCCACGCCTTCACCAGCGTTTTCCGTATCTTGAATGATTTGTGATAACTTAACTGCGTAGTCACGCGGATTTCCAAATTGCTTTTTAGCCATGATTTTCTCCATTTATGCTGATTATTTTTAAACGTATAGCTATTATTATACTAGAAAAACGAGCCAGCAAAACTGCTAACTCGTTTAATATTATTTATATTATTCGCCGTCAGTATCGATGATGGCATACTTACCATCATTTCGCTTGTAAACGATTGCAGCCGCATCAGTTTCAGCGTCTTGGAAGACGAAGAAATCATGCCCCAACAATTCCATTTGCAAAACAGCTTCTTCAGCATCCATTGGCTTCAATGACAAATGCTTAGTACGCACAACTTCAACTGCTGGAGCTTCGTCTGGTTCAGCTTCAACTTCAGCCGTGAAGTCCAATTGCTCAATGCCCTTGTAACCCTTTTCACGTGACTTACGGTTAACCTTAGTCTTGTGCTTACGGATTTGCCGTTCCAACTTTTCTGAAACGAAATCAACAGCTTGATACAAGTCTTGTTCCGTAGATTCGGCACGCAACAACAAGTATGGCAATTGAATAGTTACTTCGATCTTATGTGTACCTTCCTTGTATGACTTCAAGTTCACGTGTGCTGTGTACTTGTTATCATCATTTAGGTAGTGTTCCAAGCGTGTCAAACGCTTTTCCACATACTCACGAATGGCTTCAGTAACTTCTAGGTTTTCACCACGTACGATAAATTCTAACATATGTTATACCTCTGTTCTAATAGTAAAAAATGCACAACCCACGATTAGATTAGCATTTCCGAGTCCGTCAATGGTTAACTTTGTGACGTCCTTTTGGTAACTCTATTGTAACATTAATTTTTCTCTCAGAAAACGTTTTCACTCATTGTTCATACAATTATCATCTACTCAACGTCATTGAAGATACTTTATTCGCACCCGCCGCATATAAACATTCAGCCGCATGATACAATGTGCGTCCGGTTGTATAGACATCATCAAACAAAACAATGTCTTTTTGTTCCACCAAAGTCTGATCCACGGCTAATTCAAAGGGTTGGGGACTTTGTAATCGAGCTTGTCGTGTTTTCTTTGACTGCATGGGCTTATCAACAACCTTGCACCGTAAATATTCATGCACCGGTAATTCTCCTAACAAGCCCAAGGTCTGATTAAACCCCCGCGTCTGCAGGGTCGTATCCGTCACTGGAATCGGCACTAAAATCGGTGCTTGAACCCAAGCTTGAATTTCAGCAACAAATAAATTGCGCAAATGATACCCACCCATAAACTTATACGCCTCAAAAAACCATTTCATTGAAGCATCGTATGCATACAAAGCCTGATTATTTAACAACGGATACCCCTGATCAGCCCACAATTGACAATCAGCACACAGCTCAACCCGCGGTTTACCACATCCACGACAAACCAAGCCGCTAATCACCTTGAATTGCCTTGTACATGCCGCACAAATTAAAGCAGGCGGACTTGCCGGTTTGAAAAACAACTCAGGCAATGCAAACCCAGCTCGAATTTGGCAATTGCATTTTTCACACTGCATCCTTCACCGCCATTCGATTTAAATACGCAATTTCATGGTACGCCTGCTTAACTTGCCCATTTTTCTCAGTCACAATACACATTACCAAGCCGCCCGGGCGTTCTTTACTCCGACCACAACGCCCCGCCATTTGCAGGATTGCAGCCGTTGAAAATGTCGACTCATCAGCCCCCATAATAATCACATCGATGCCAGCAAATGTCACACCGCGTTCTAAGATAGTCGTCGTAATTAACCCCTGAACCTTTTCATCCCGCATGGCCTGCACAATTGCCCGCCGATTTTTAGTCTGCGCATGCACAGTTTCCACCAAACAATATGGAGCCACTAAAGCTTTCATGATAGGCAAATCAGCAATTTCAGGCACAAACAATAAAAAGCGTTGCCCGCTAGTTTGATATTGTCGTAAAATTTTCACCAAGGCATGCGGTAACTGCTTGCGCCAATTAGTAGCGATTTTAATCGTCAATTGTGGCAATAAATATCCATGAAAGCGCCGCGGCAATACTGACAACTGCATTTCAGCATGCCTACAAGCTCGCAATAAGCGTTGACTAGGCGTCGCAGTTAAATAGATGACACTCCCCCTTTCCAACAGCGCACCCGTCACCGTTCTCGCCAAAACTGGATTTTCAGCATACGGAAAAGCATCCACCTCATCAACCACAAGCACATCAAACGCCCGCCAAAAGTGTAACAATTGATGTGTCGTGGCAAACACCAATTGTGTATACCGATAAACCTCAGGGCTATCTCCATAAAGTAAGACAGATGAAACAACAAAAGCTTCACGCATCCGCCGACTAATTTCCAATAAGACATCCACACGCGGCGAAACAATAGCCACCCGTTTACCGTCTTTGAGCGCCATATTCAATAGCGGATACAACATCTCAGTTTTACCCGCCCCCGTTACTGCATAAACCAACCGTGACTGATGCCCCTGATAACTCTCCACTAGTTGATTTGCAACCCGTGTTTGAGCAACCGACAAATTACCACGCCACTGACACGGATGTTGTTCAACGATAAACGCATGTGGTTCGGGCTGCCACCAAAATTGATCTAAACTAGAAACCCGCCCTAACTGATGACAATGCCAACAATAAACTGCCCCGTGAGGTAAGCACCATTCACCCCGCAATTTACAAAAACAGCGCTGACAAACCCCATCAATAATTGCCGGCATTGGCGTGACATGTTCAGGCACAGCATGCACTTTGGCCATCAAACATTTACGTCCATAATATTCAGCCATAAAAACACCTCCTATTATAAAGATGCCTTCAACCCCTCCAAGTGTTTAGCCTTAAGCTTATTTTATTCTCCCTTTAATTCAGGCTAAAGTTTCATCGATTATGCTTATACATATGGAGGTATATACTATGTCAAATATAGAAATCTTAACACCATCAAAAATCCAACCTAAAAATAATGTTTTATTAACTAAAATCAGTCAAGCACTCTTAAAAGGGATTATCACTACAACCACAGCCATCTCAATCTTTAATTTATCAAACACTTTAAATTTACCGGACGTTAGTGCAAATTCACAACCACGCATTATCACGGTTACCAAGCCCACACAAACCACACCAACGAATAAAATGTGGTCACACGTTACGCTAGTTGGCCCATATACAGAAAACACAACCACCCAATACATTAAAGTAATTGGCGCTTTTAATGAAGGTGATCTGATTCAACTAACCATTAGTCACGCTACCTATAACGGCCTAGTTACCAAAGCAGCCAAAAATGGCATCATTATCTCAGTTAATTTGGCTGAAGTCCCAGCCCAAATGTTTATCACCTCAAATATGCAAACATATCGTGGCATTTCACTTTAAATTCAAACACCAATCATAGCTCTTTAAATCCAAGCACAAAAGCATGGTGTTTCACTTTAACTTCAAACACAAAAAAGGCTTGTCATTACTGACAAGCCTTTTGATATTGCATTGCGATGTCCTATCCTCGCAGGAAGCGATCCTCCAACTACTTTCGGCGCTACTGAGCTTAACTTCTGTGTTCGGTATGGGAACAGGTGTGACCTCAGTGCCATCATCACAACAC